>SLDH01000012.1 GCA_007125415.1 Roseovarius sp. | reverse complement strand
TCCGATCTTCCAGATTGACATCGATACCATTGCCACCCCGCATATCGAGCCGCACCAGCCCGTTGCCGTGGATGACGATATCGTCCACGCCATCGCCGGGCTGGATGGATGCCCATTGCTGGCTGGCCACGGTCACTTCGAAACTGTCATTGCCGGGTGTGCCCAGGATCGAGAACCCGCCGCTTGTCCATCCGGCAATCATCGGCTTCTCAACATCGACCAGGGTATCAGTGCCCAGCGCCCCCTTGCCGACCGTCCCGACATTGGTGATCCCGTTGATCACGGCGGATATCGGATTGCCCGCCGCAAGGCCGCTGTAGTCGATTTCGACAAATCCACCGGGATCAGCGGTAATATCGCTCATGTCGATGGTATCATTGCCGCCAGATGCAACCACGATGTCGCCTGCGGTATTGTCGCCGGTGGTGATCAGGTCGTCCTGAGGCGTCCCGACGAGAAAATCATTACCGTCAGTTCCGGCAATCAGATTCGGGCCGCTCTGCACGGTCGTGTTCGCAAGTGAGTTCAGGTCGATCGAGCGGTTCGGTCCGAGGGACCCGGTGGCGGCTCCGAGCCCGGTGATCGAATTCTCGAGGGCCTGGGCCTGAGCCAGATCGGTTGGAATGGAGGGCACGTTGCCGCCAATGAAGAAAATCCCGCTGACTTCACCGCCGGGAATCTGGTTATCGATCGTGAGTGCGACAAAGTTGTTGCCCTGATTTGTCGAAACCCGGCCGAGGTAGCTTTCGCTATCGTCGCCGGCGAAGTCGAAGTTTTGCGGAATGCCAGGCCCGGTGAACCTCACGGAGTTCGCGTTGATATTGATGTCCACCCAAGGAAGGTCGAACGGCAACTGCTCGATGATAGAATAGCTGAAGGTGGACTGGCCCGAAGGCATCACGATTTCGAGTGTGACAGGCGTGGCAGCGGTCAGATTGTCGAAATTGTCGCGAGTGACCAGAACGCCATCGATCGAATAGATAGAAGACATGGGCTAAATCCTTTTCCGAACTTCCATCTATTCAGATACTTGCACCCGATAAATATGGCAAAAGATTTTTAACCTTTTCCGAAATTCCATCTATTCAGATACTTGCACCCGATAAATATGGCAAAAAATATGGCAAAAGATTTTTGAATTTTGTCACGGCCATTCTTGCGGATCATCGGAAGGGGCAGTCATGGAGATGGCAGAATCGAGGCCAATGCGCTGAGATTGGTCACCTAACGGCCCTGCAGGCCCGAAGGAATTTCTCCTGCCTTTGGCATCATCCGGCGCGCCGGTGCCAGATGGAACCGGCGCGCTACGGCTTTGGCTGCAGCTGATGGACTCCGCGCTGCGTCAATCGCGCAGAAAGCCGATCCTGTGGGCTTCGATCCGGGCCCGCGCGCCTGTGTCGAACCGCTCTGACGCAGGCCAATGCGCCCGCCCTCTCTGCTGGGCGTCCCTGCGGTAGGGGCTGTGGTCTGTCCGGGTTGCTGTCATGATAGTTCTTGCGAAGATATCGAGCATGGTATGGTCCTTTTCCTGCTTGTGCTGATGCGATCAATATTGACGATTCAACCACTTTCTGCGAGTCAGGAAGAATTCTGATGCGTAAGAAAAACTTACATTAATGGACTGGCTGAACTTCCCCCCGCTGACCGCTTTGCGCGCCTTCTCGGCCCTGTCGGAGACGGGCAGTGCCGTTGCGGCAGGTGCAAAGCTCAATGTCAGCCATGCCGCGATCAGCCAGCAGGTGCGCGTTCTCGAGGCGCATATGAATGTCGCGCTGGTGGACCGGTCTGGCCGCCGTCTGGCCCTGACACCGGAAGGGCAGGAACTGGCGGATGCGCTGCAACTGGGGTTCGAGGCCATCGCGCGCAGCATCGATGCCCTGACCGGCGCGGATGCCGCGCGCGCCGTTCAGGTATCGGCCACCCAGATGTTTGCGGTGGGCTGGCTCATGCCCCGATTGCAGCGGTTTCAGAGCAGCCATCCCGACATCAATCTGATGATCAACCCCACACCCGAACTGGTGAAACTCGCGCCCGGGGGTATCGACATCGCGCTGCGCTTCGGCAAGGGATCATGGCCCGGGCTTGAGGCGGAATTGCTGGTGCCCAGTGACAATGTGGTCGCCGCCGCCCCCGCGCTTGTGGGGGACGCGCAGTTTTCCGACCCGTCTGATCTGCTGCGTTTTCCGTGGTTGCTGGAGCTGGGTCTGGGTAACGTGCCGGACTGGCTGCGGCGGCACGGTTTGCCGCAGGAAAGGCTGCGCAGCATCGAGTTGCCGGGCAATCTCATGCTCGAGGGCGCGCGCCGCGGGCAGGGTGTCATCATTGCCTCATATGCCAATCTTCAACCCGATATCGAGGAAGGCCGCCTGCGCGAACTCTTTCGCGACGAGGGCGAGACCGGCTATTACATCGTTACCCGTCCGGGCGTCTTGCGGCCCTCGGCGCGCGCCTTTGTCGCATGGCTGAAAGCCGAGGCAAGGCTGGCAGGACCGGGCAAATAGATCAGTTTGAAAGTCAGAAATTGACTCAGGTCAATGTTCTGTTGGCCCGCACCTGAAACAAGGCAGCGAGCAAGAGTCCGACGATCCGGAGAAAGCCCCGTGGCCGACACCCAGCCCAGCCAACCGCCAAGCCTCTATGCCGCGCGTGAACCGATCTTTCCCAAGCGGGTCTACGGGAAGTTTCGCAACCTGAAATGGATCATCATGATCCTGACGCTCGGCATCTATTATGTGACCCCCTTCCTCCGCTGGGACCGGGGGCCGAGCCTGCCGGATCAGGCGGTGCTGATCGATCTCGCGAATCGCCGCTTCTATTTCTTCTGGATCGAGATCTGGCCGCATGAATTCTATTTCGTCGCCGGACTGCTGGTCATGGCCGGGCTGGGGCTGTTCCTTTTCACCTCCGCTCTGGGGCGGGTCTGGTGTGGTTACGCCTGCCCGCAGACCGTGTGGACCGATCTCTTCATCCTGGTCGAACGCTGGATCGAAGGCGACAGGAACGCGCGGCTGCGCCTGCATCGTCAGAAAAAGTGGGACGCGCGCAAGATCCGTCTGCGGCTGACCAAATGGATCACCTGGATCTTGATTGCCGTCGCCACGGGTGGCGCCTGGGTGTTCTATTTTGCCGATGCGCCGACGCTTCTGGTTGACCTCTTCACGCTCAACGCACACCCCATCGCCTATACCACCGTGGCGATCCTGACCGGCACGACCTTCTTTTTCGGTGGTTTTGCGCGCGAGCAGATCTGCAACTATGCGTGCCCCTGGCCGCGCATACAGGCAGCGATGACCGATGAGGAGACGCTGACAGTCGCTTACCGCGAATGGCGGGGCGAGCCACGCAAGCATTCCGATGCAGTCAAGGCCGGAGAGGAGCAGGGCGACTGCATCGACTGCATGGCCTGCGTCAATGTCTGTCCGGCGGGGATCGACATCCGGGATGGCCAGCAGATGGAATGCATCACCTGCGCGCTCTGCATCGATGCCTGCGATGAAATCATGGAAAAGACAGGCAAGCCCCGCGGGCTGATCGACTACATGGCGCTCACCGATGAAACAAGAGAACGCGAAGGCAAGCCGCCGCGTCCAATCATCAAGCATATATTGCGGCCGCGCGTCATTCTCTACTCCTCTCTCTGGTCGCTCGTGGGCGCCTTGCTGGTCTTTGCGCTCTTCATCCGGTCGGATATCGAGATGACCGTGGCACCGGTGCGCAACCCCGTCTTCGTGCTGCTCTCGGATGGCTCGATCCGCAACACCTATGAGGTGCGCTTGCGCAACAAGCATGGAGAAGACAGAATGTTCGAGGTCAGCATGTCCGGCGATCCGGCGATCTCGCTCTCCCTCGAAGGCTCGGAGGGCAACGCTGTCATGGTCCCGGCGGATTCGACAATGCTGCAACGGGTCTATCTGGTGGCCGGACCGGACGCAGAAGCGGCCACAGCCGATCGCACGGATGTGCGGCTCTGGATCGAGGATGTGACGAGCGGAGAGCGGGCTCATAACGACACCATCTTCAACGGCAGGGGAGACTGACCATGAAGCGCGAACTCAAGGGCAAGCATGTTCTGGGCATATTTCTCGGGGTTTTCGGTGTCGTCGCCACGGCGAACTTCTTCATGGCCTACTCGGCTGTGAGCACCTTTCCGGGGCTTGAAGTGCAGAACTCCTATGTGGCCAGCCAGCAGTTTGACGAGTTGAGAGCGGCGCAGGAGGCACTTGAATGGACGGTGGAGGCCCAGCATGAGGCAGGCATCCTCACGCTTTCTTTCACGGACCATGAGGGCGCGCCGGTCGAACTTGCCGGCCTGGAGGCGACGGTGGGCCGCGCCACCCATGCCCTTGACGATGTGGAACCCGAGTTTCG
>SLDH01000146.1 GCA_007125415.1 Roseovarius sp. | reverse complement strand
GCGCCCAGTTTGGCCGCTTCCACCGCCGAAGGTACGCCCGCGAAGCCCGACATGACGATGACGCACGTTTCGGGGCGTTCCTCCGCCAGTTTCCGAACGACCTCCATGCCGTCCAAGTCGGACATGCGCAGGTCGGTGACCACCAAATCGTAGGTTTCGCGCAGGGCGAGGGTCAACCCTTCGCGCCCGCCCGATGCCGTGCGGGCGTCGCATCCCATCTCCTGCGCGAGGCGGGCGCAGATTTCCGCCAAGGCCTTGTCGTCGTCAACCACGAGCACTCGGTGGGGGCGGGCCATCCCGGTGACATGCTTTCAGCATGACCGATGCGCGGCGGCCTGCGTCCTCTACTCCGCGCTGGGCAAGGCACAGGCGGGGTGGTTCATCCTGATCGGGGAGCGCCATCAGCCAGCCCGTCAGGCTTCGAGCTCGGCATCCCAGTAGAGAAAATCGAGCCAGCTTTCATGCAGGTAGTTGGGCGGGAATTTGCGGCCCATGTTGCGCAATTGCTCGGCACCGGGCGCGCGCGGCGCCTTGCGCAGGGTCATGCCGCTCTGACGGAGGCTCTTCGCCCCTTTCTTCAGATTGCATCTGGAACAGGCCGCGACCACGTTCTCCCAACTCGTGATGCCGCCCTTTGCACGAGGCACCACATGATCGAAGGTCAGATTGTCCCGTGCACCGCAATACTGGCAACTGAATTCATCCCGCAGAAACAAATTAAAGCGCGTGAAGGCCACGCGCTTTTGAGGTTTCACATAATCCTTCAGGACGACCACGGACGGTATTCGGATCACGGTACTGGGGCTGCGGACCGTATCCTGGTATTCCGCGACAATATCGACACGGTCCAGATAGGCGGCCTTGACCGCTTCCTGCCATGTCCACAAGGACAGTGGATAATAGGAAAGCGG
This sequence comes from Roseovarius sp., assembly GCA_007125415.1. Classification (GTDB taxonomy): domain Bacteria; phylum Pseudomonadota; class Alphaproteobacteria; order Rhodobacterales; family Rhodobacteraceae; genus Roseovarius. Next base: position 14,240 of record SLDH01000146.1, on the reverse strand, counting down.
CCGGTAATCCGCATTGAGCACCAGCGCGGGATGCTGCTTGAGAGCACCCGCCTCTCTGACGAACTCGGTTCTGAAATCGCTGTCCATCCTGTCTACGCCACCCACAACCCCTATCCGCGTCTGGATAACTATATCTCGCGTTTCGTCTCTGGCAAGCCCCATCGCATGAGGCATATTTTGTGTTCGCCCCTGTGCTAGCGCGGCAATGTAACGCAGTCATGAAGACGCAACACCACAGCCGCCACAGATCATCGCGCGCAAGGGGGTGGTGCAGAAAACGCCTGTCCGGAACTTGGTCAGCGTTCGGGATGATCAAGGCTGACCTCGATCAGGTCCGAACACCGAAGATACGGTATAGCGGGCAACGGCCCAGCAATGCGGTGACCAGCAAGATCACTCCAAGCGCAGCGGAGCCCCAGACAACCAGTGTGCCGAGATCCTTCGCAAAGGGGCAAAAGAATGCAAACCCAACCAGCACCGCCCCCAGCACGATCCGCGCCAGCTTGTCGATACGTCCCACGCCGCCGGCCTCGCCCGGCTCCGAGTGTTTCCGTGTCATGCCCATACCTCCATTCCTAGGAGACAAGCCTACCACCGCGGCAACTCCAGCGCTTTGACACAGGACAACCGGGGCGCGTTCGGCGCGTGGCTGGACAATCATCGATCCTTTTCGCCAACCCGGATGGGTTCAGGTATGATAGGTGACATCGGTATCGTCACCACGGCTTGGCGGTGCGTAGGCATCGATGAAGACCAGCGGCTCATCCCCCAGCACCTGCCCCCCGTGGACAACGCCGGCCGGCACGAACCACATGTCACCCGGCCCCACCTCGCGGGTTTCCTCGCCAATCGTCAGGCGCAGCCGCCCCTGCACCACCACACTGATCTGCTCATAACTATGCGAGTGCATGGCGTAGACCGCGTTGGCATCGAATCTCACCCAGCACAGTTCCACATGGTCGCCGAGAGCGAGGCCGGCCCGCCAGAGACATTTGGATTCCGAGTAATAGGTGGCGTTTGCCTGGGCTTCCTGAAGGGTGATGATGTTCGACATTGCTCGCGGCCTTGCTGTTTACGATTTGCTAGCCCGGGCGCAACAGTCCGGCAAGCCAAATCTGGCCGGTATGCGCAGCGCCATGCAACACCCTGAAGGGTAGGTCACAAGACGCCATTGACAGGACGCTGATCGGTAGCCCTCGTCCGTGATGGCACCCCGGCAGGACATTTGCAGGGAAACTGTTTTTCTCCCCTGGCCGGGGCGATGCGCAGAGGGACGCGCCCGGCCCTGGGTGGGCGCTTCCCCACGCCGGGGCTACAGTGCTTTATGGCCGCCAAGTACGTCCGAATGTTGAGCGTTTTGAAACGTTGCCATGCGCCCTCCCGGGGGGAGGGTCGGGCGCGGCCCGGGCCAGGGCGTGCGAGAGGCGTGGCGAGGAACAATTTCCCGCCCCCGGTGTCAAGACACACATGCCCAGGACTTTTTCAGCAGCCTGTTAGAGCCGGGCTTGCCTTATGCGGGGATATTGAGAAAGAAGTTCCTTGACCGAAGTCCTTGGGGCGACCTTCCGAAGCCGCGCGTCACGTGGTCAACTCTCGCCGAAATGTCTTGCGTATTCCTGCTGAAGCTCGGTCAGTGCCGCCGCCAGTGCTTCATTTTCGAGCGCATGGCGCATGGCCGTATCGACCGCGCCCTTCATGCCGTCATGCAGCGCTGGCGCAAGCGCCCGGTCCTGCCAGACAGCCGACAGACACAGTACGCAAAGCGCGATCGAGGACCAGAATGTCAAGCGGCGCAGGCGAGCCTGACGGATATTGGCGCCTTCGTAGCTACGGCCATCATTGATGGTTTGCTGTCTCATGCCGGGCAGAGAAGCCCAACATGATGGCCAAACTATGGCGGCGAGATCAGAGGTTTTCCGCCTGCGGCATCCCCAGGACGTGAAATCCGCCATCGACCCGCAAAATCTCGCCGGTGGTGAAAGCACCTGCGTCAGACGCCAGATAAACCGCCGTGCCGCCCACCGCCTCCAGCGTTGCATTGGCGCGCAGGGGCGTGTTCTCCTCTGTGTGGCGGAAGGTCCGGCGCGCGCCGCCGATGGCCGCCCCCGCGAGGGTCTTCATCGGCCCCGGCGAAATGGCGTTCACACGAATGCCGTCGGGCCCCAGATCGTTGGCCAGGTAGCGCGTCGCCGCTTCCAGCGCGGCCTTGGCCACGCCCATGACGTTGTAATTGGGCACGACCCGGTTGGAGCCCTGATAGGTCAGGGTAAGCAATGTGCCGCCATTGGCCTTCATCAGCGGATAGGCGCGCCGCGCCACCTCGATGAAGGAATAGGCGGAGATATCCATCGAATGCTTGAAATTCACCCGGCTGGTATTGAGAAACCGCCCCGAAAGCTCGGATTTGTCGGAATAGGCAATGGCATGCACCAGAAAATCGATGGTCGGCCAGCGCGCGGCCAGGGCGGTGAAGGCGGCATCGAGCGACGCGTCATCGGTCACATCCACATCGACGAGAAAATCGGAGCCGACCTGCGCCGCCAGCGGTGCCACGCGTTTGCCGAACGCCTCGCCCTGATAGGTGAAGGCAAGCTCGGCCCCGGCCGCCGCCATCTCGCGGGCAATGCCCCAGGCAATGGAGCGGTCATTGGCCACACCCATGATCAGGCCGCGCTTGCCGTCGAGTGAAATGGTCATTGCGTCATCCTGTATATCTGCTCAACAGCATGGACCCGTTGGTGCCGCCGAAACCGAAGGAATTCGTCATCACCGTATCAAGGCCCGCATTGTCCACGCGCTCGGTCGCGATCTCGGAAGGGTCCAGCGCAGGATCGAGGGTTTCGACATTGATCGAGGGGATGATGAAATCATCGCGCAGGGCGAGCAGGCAATAGATCGCTTCCTGGGCACCCGTGGCGCCCTGGCTATGGCCGGTCATGGATTTGGTCGAGGATATGGGCGGCGTCTGCCCCTCTCCGAAGACACGGCGCACGGCCTCCACCTCGCCCACATCGCCGACGGGGGTAGAGGTCCCATGCGCGTTGATATAGCTCACGCGGCGGCCCTCGGGCAGTGTGCGCAACGCGCCCCGCATCGCGCGCTCTCCCCCTTCACCGGAAGGTGCGACCATGTCAGCCCCGTCCGACGTGGCCGAAAACCCTGTCACTTCGGCATGGATGGTGGCACCGCGCGCCAGCGCCCGATCAAGGCTTTCCAGCACGACGATGGCCCCGCCGCCCGAGATCACGAAGCCGTCGCGCCCCGCGTCGAAGGCGCGCGAGGCCTTCTCTGGCGTGTCATTATACTTGCTGCTCATGGCGCCCATGGCATCGAAAAGGCAGGACAGGGTCCAGTCGAGCTCTTCCCCGCCGCCTGCGAACATCACATCCTGCTGGCCCAGCGCCACCTGCTGTGCGGCCATGCCGATGCAATGCAGCGATGTGGAGCAGGCCGAGGTGATGGACATGTTCATCCCCTTGATGCGATAGGCCGTCGCCAGATTGGCCGAAACGGTGGATGACATGCATTTGGGCACGGCAAAAGGCCCGATCCGTTTTGTCGAGCCGGACTTGAGCACCACCTGATGGGAGGCCAGCATCGCCGAAGTGGAAGGCCCGCCCGAGCCGGCGATCAACCCTGTCATCGGATCGACCACCTCCTTCTCTTCAAGCCCGGCATCGGCAATGGCCTGGCCCATGGCGATATGCGCATAGGCCGCGCCCGGCCCCATGAAACGCAGGGTGCGCTTGTCGAGGTGATCGGTGACGTCAAGATGGATCGCGCCGGCGATCTGGCTGCGAAAGCCGTGCTCCTTCATCGCGTCATTCGCAGTGATGCCTGGCCTGCCCGCCTTGAGCGCCGCCACCACCTCTTCGGCATCGTTGCCGATGCTCGAGACAATTCCCAGACCTGTCACGACGACTCGGCGCATGCAAGAAACCTCCCCTCGTCTTTTGACCTGTGTAGGACAGGGCTACCCCAAGGAGCAAGCAATTAGCCGCCGGCGAGACTTGGAAGGCAAGCGTTCTGCATTTGGCAGGGTGCTGAGAAAGTGCCTGATGCCCCTCTCCGGGTGCGTCGAGCCGGAAAGCCGTTCCGCGCCACGCCCGCCCCTCCCCCAGGGAGGGCGCATGGCGACACTGCAAGAAGCACAACGGTCAGAAGGTCTCGGCTGCCATAAAGCGCCGCCGCCCCAGCGGTCCGAAGCACCCACCCAGGGTCGGGCGCCACCCTTCTCCTGACGTAGAAACAACGGAGAAAGAACAGTTTCCCCCGCATTTGCAGCCCCTGTTCATTTTTCGCCAGCCTGTTAGACATCAGAGCGACGCAACAGAAAGTGCTGGTGGGCATTGATATGAGCGACATTCAGAAACTGACCGGCTTTATTGGCGCAGAGCTTTCCGGCGTCGATCTGACACCGCCCGTCTCGCCGGCCCTCTCGGAGATGCTCAACGCAGCGCTGGGCGAGCATGGTGTTCTGGTGATCCGGGGGCAACATCTCGATCTGGACCGGCAAAGGGCGGTCACACAGGCCTTTGGGCCGGTGATGCGCCTGCCTTACGTGGCCGGGCTTGCGGATGATGCCGATGTGATCGCCGTGCTGAAGGAAGCGGATGAGGGCAATTCGGGCGTCTTCGGCGGCGCGTGGCATTCCGATTTCAGCTTTCTGGAGAATCCGCCCGCCGGATCGGTGCTGAACGCCGTGGAGATACCGCCCTATGGGGGCGATACCGTCTGGGCCTGTCAGGTCGCGGCCTATGCCAGTCTGCCTGCGCATCTCAAGGATTTTCTGGCCGGGCATGACGCGATCCATGTGGGCAAGCCCTATGGGGTGAAATACGCACCCCCCGAAAAGGAGCGCGCCAACAGCGCCATCAGGATGACCCGGGGCGATCCCGAGGCGGACCGCGAAACGGTGCATCCTTCCGTGGTGACAGACCCGGCCACGGGGCGCAGGGCGCTCTTTCTCAATCCGATCTACACCACGCGGTTCGACGGGTTGACCGAAGAGGAAAGCGAGCCCTTTCTGGAACAGATCTACAAGCACTGCACGCGACCCGACTTCTCCTACCGGCACAGATGGCAGGCCGGTGACCTGCTGGTCTGGGACAATCGCATGACACTGCATTACGCGACCAATGATTATGCCGGATTTCGCCGCCTGCTCTATCGGACCACATTCAGCGGCGCGCGCCCCGTCTGAACGGCTGCTTGCCCGCTGTAAATTCTTGCCAGCGCGAATGCGGCTGGCTACCTTTCCGGCAGGGGGAAAATCCGGCGGGGGAAAAATCATTGGAATATGCCCGTGAATAACAAGTTTCAGATCAAGAGCCCGACATTTCTGACCCCTGGCGATCCGGCACCCGGATTCCGCCAGCGCAGCTTCGACAACCCGCAATACAGCTTTGACAGCGCCGCAGGGCGCTATCTCGTGCTCTGCTTCTATGGCAGCGCCGCGGACAGCCATGCGCAGGCCGCACTGGCGGCGGCGCATGGGCGGCCCGACATCTTCGACGATAGGCGCGCCTGCTTTTTCGGTGTCAGCGTGGACCCGGCGGATGAAGCGACGGGGCGTGTGCAGAACCGGATACCCGGCTACCGCCATTTCTGGGATTTCGATCTGATGGCCTGCCGCCTCTATGGTGTCACGGAGCAGACGGCAAGCCCTGCATCGGGGCCGGTGTCGCTCACCCGTCAATGGGTGGTGATCGATCCGACCATGCGCGTCATCGCCGCGATTCCCTTCGCCGAGGACCGGAGCGATCTGGCGCGCGTGATCGAGGTGCTCGAGGCACAGCCTGCGCCCGAGCGTTACGCGGGCGAGGAAATCATGGCCCCGATCCTGCTGCTGCCGCGTGTCCTGGAGCCCGACCTCTGCCGCCACCTCGTCGGGCTCTATGAGGCCGAAGGCGGAGAAGAAAGCGGCTTCATGCGCGAGATCGACGGCAAGACGGTCGGCGTGAGCGATCCCGGATTCAAGCGGCGGAAGGACTACCACATCAGTGATAACAGCCTGATCGATGCTCTCAAGGCCCGTTTCGTGCGGCGTGTCGTGCCGCAGATCGCCAAGATTCATCAGTTCGGCGTGACGCGAATGGAGCGATATATCGTCTCATGCTACGCCGCCGAGGATGGAGGGCATTTCGCGCCCCACCGCGACAATACCACCAAGGGCACGGCGCATCGCCGCTTCGCCGTGTCGGTCAACCTGAATGATGATTTCGACGGTGGCGAGGTGAGCTTTCCCGAATACGGCCCCCGCAGCTTCAAGGCGCCCCTGGGCGGGGCGGTGGTATTCTCCTGCTCGCTGCTGCATTGCGTGGGCAAGGTCACGCGGGGCAAGCGCTATGCGTTTCTGCCCTTCGTCTACGACGATGCGGCGGCCCGTATCCGCGAACAAAACGCAGGATTCATCGCTGAGAGCGGGTAGATCTCCGCGCGAAGCACAGGGTTCGCCGGAAGGTGATCAGCCAGCGTTGACGACAGCGCTCATCGGCGCCGGAAGGTCAGGCACCCGGGCCGGTTTGGCGAAACACGACCTCATAGCCGCCGCCGAGCCCGTCCGTTTCCCGCTCCACGACCTGCCGGGGAATGCGGAATGTCACATCTCGGGGCTGGTCACCGGGCTGCCAGGCACGCTCTGTCACCACGCAATTGGCACGCTGCCCGCCATACTCCGCAACAGGGTCGATCTGCCGCATGAAGCCAAGCCCGCGATGCAGCGCCTGCCCGCCGATAAAGGCCGCGCCGCGCGAGATCACGGTGCCTGACCGGCCCTTGCTCAGGACGGACTGATTGTCGCCATCCGCCCAGACACCGCAAAGCCCGGTCATCCCGCCGATATTCTGGATCTCCCCGGCAATGGTCAGCCCGCCGCCGGTGGAGTAGCTGCCGCCATCGAGCACCGGAGACAGGCTCAGCGTGCTGGTTGCCCGTGGCGCGGCTGGGGCGCAGGCCACCAGCGCGAATAGCGATAATGTCAGCGCGCATCTGCTTTTCATCATGAGCGAACCCTCCGCTTGCAGCATCTGTCATCAGGAAAGCAATCTCGCCGATTGCCGGACGGGCTGCCCCAAGTTTCAGCAGGCGGTCTTGAGGAAGCGGTCCACATCCCTGAGAACCTCGGGGTACCATTGTTCCAGCGCAGGAGCAAACTCATCGCGCAGCCGCGCGATCTGTTCCGGCGTCAGATCTTCGCGCCATGCGCCCACTTTCCCTTTCGCGAAAAAGCTCTGCATCCCTTCAGGTTTTTCCCGGAAACCTGTTGTTTCTTCCTGCTTTTTCATGTTCGCGAAGCTGGTGGCCTTGATTGCCCGCGCCAGCTTGGGCTGGTCGATCGGCACTTTCAGAAAATCCTTGAGCAGGGCGCGCATTGTCTTGGCCGGCTTTTCGATCAGGTCCTCGTAGCGCACCACATGCAGCGGCAGGCCCGGCGCCTGCGTCCAGGCTTTAACGTGATCGTCCCAGCGGCCAAGCGCGTCGTAAATCCCCGTCGGCGTGCCCATCATGTTGTCGGGGAACAGCATCCGGTCAATCGCGCTATCCAGATCCGCCGATGCATGGCGCGCATAGGAGGGTGCGACGTCGAATGGATTTCGCAAGATGTAGATGGCAGCGGCGGTGACCTCGGCCGGGATCAGAGGCTGCCCGAGAAGGATGATCGGCTGACAATGTGTCTTCACGAAATGCTGGGTGGGCTTGGACCCCGCGATGAGGCGCAGCGCCTTGCCGCGCACAGCCACCCAGTCATCCACCGATTCACCGCGAAAGGGCTTCCCGGCCGCCAGATCAAAGAAATCCTGCCGGACATCGGCGGTGGTGAACTGCCGCAGATTGTTGATGTCGGGGGCCGTGCCTTCCGGCATCAGATAATGCGCAAGAAGGCTGCGCATCCATGTATTGCCCGATTTGGGATAGGAGGCCAGCCAGATGATGCGACGCAACTCGCTCATGATTCGATATATCCGAAGCGCTTCATGGTGGGCCTGTGGTCGCGCAGGACCTGCTCGGCAAGCTCCTTGGGCAACTGCTCCTTCCAGATACCGCTCTTGCCAGAGGCAAAGAACTTGTCGGATTCGCCAGGTCTCTCAACGAAACCATGGGCTTCCTCTTGCGCCTTCAACTCCTTGAAGCTGGCATTCCGGATCGCGCGCTTCAGACGCTCCTCTTCGACCGGCACGCCAATGAGCTTGAGGACCTTGCTGAATTCCTGCTCCGGATTGCTCAGCAGATCCTCATAGCGGATCACAACCTGCGGCCAGGGCGCCCACCCGATCCACGCATTCACATGCTCCGACCAAGAGCTCATCGGAGTCACCACGGCATCCCCATGGCCGATCGTCGCATTGTCGGGATGTCCGATGGAGATAACGGCATCTTCCACCGTCTGCCCGTGATGACGCGCATAGGAGAGCACCATGTCGAGCGGATTGCGGACAATGTAGATCGAGGCGCGGGTGTATTTTTCCGGAAACATGTCATAGCCTTCGATGATCCGGCGAATGCAGTGGGTCTTCACGAAATTCACATCGGCATTGTTGGCGACGATCCCTCGAAGCACGGCCTCGCGCAGGGGCAGAACCTCTGCCGGAACATGCCGGTCGAAAGGGCCGGGAGCGACCTTCTCGTAAAGCTTTGCGATGGCATCACCCAGCCCGAGGCGGTGAACCTGGTTGATCGAGACGGGCTTCGAGGCGTTCAGGAGATAATTCGTCAGAAAAATGCGCACCCACGTATTGCCTGACTTCGGATAGGAAGCCAGCCAGATGATACTCTTCTTCATGAATCGAAACCCCCGGAACGAAAAAAAGGCGCAGATTGCACCCACTCGAAACCATCACGGAAAAAACGGCGGAGAGCACACGCTCTCCGCCGCAATGATCGTCAAGCTCAGAAGCTCAGGTTGATCGCAGTACCGACGACTGTACCGTCGACATCGCCACCGCCGAGGACGTTATCCGCGTCCACATAGATGGCATAGAGATCCCAGCTTACGCCCGCGCCGAGATCACGGCTCGCGCCAAGCTTGTACATCGCGATGTCGGAGCTGCCCGGCGCGTCATACTTACCCTGGTAAGTGGTCAGGCCGAAAGACCATGCGGCATAATCGTAGCTCATACCGAGGCTCCAGCCCTTCTGGTCGAGGCCCCATGTGCCGTCATCGTTGTCGTTCTTGGCGTAGCTACCACCGATGGTGAAGGCATCGAAGCCGACGCTCAGGCCAACGGCCCATGTGCTCGGATCACCGGCACCGGCGGGCGCTGCACCACCTGTGCTGGCTTCACCATAACGGGCGCTGAATGCCACATCGGTCGTGCCGAAGGACTGACCATAGTAGAGGCCGACATCCCAGATGTCCTTCAGAGGACGCACGCTGCGGTCAGCAATCGCCCCGAGACCATCGAAGCCCTGAGGCGCAACGGTAGTTGCAGTCGGCGCGTAGGAGATGCCGAGTGTCAGGCCGTTGAAGTCAGGTGTGAAGTAGTTGATGCGGGTACCGTCGTTGTTACCGGCAACTTCGGTGTAGGACGAGATGGCGGCCTGACGGAAGTTGAAGGGAACGGCGAACGACACCGGCACGAAGGCCGAGATCGACGGCGAGTTGATCCACATGGAGGTCACTTCGGGTGCGCCGATGCTCAGCTTGTAACCAGCGGAGTTCGTGCCACCGATTTCGAGGCGACCGAAAGTGTCACCCGACAGGATGAAGAACGACTCGTCGAACTGGTTGGGGTTGTTCTGCGCTTCCAGATCGGCGCGGAAGCCGAAGGTGAGGCCGTTGTCGAGCGTCACGGACGGGGTGAAGATGATCTCACCGGTCACGAAGGTGTTCAGACCGTCGTAATCAGGGGCGCCGGCACCTTTGGTTGCGTCACCGCCGGTGTTGGAGATGGCGACGTGAGTGTTGTAAAACCCACCCCAGGTCAGGTCCCACTGCTGGGCAGTGGCCGGAGCAGCGGCGACACCAAGTGCGATGGCGCTGGTGCAAAGAAGTTGCTTTTTCAAGGGTATCCCTCCTCATAAGCAGGAAAGTTTCTACATCCACCGAACTCCGAGAAGGAAACGGCTTGAGAAGGAAATGCTCCAAATCGGCCCTGACTGTCAACGAAGGCTCAGAGCGGGATGGCGAAGTTGGCAATGTTGTGACGTTTTCACCACACCGCGCCCCGCATCTGGCCGGCAATAGCGCCTCTCCAGCCGGCAACCTGCCGACACTCCCCGCAAATGCTCGCTTTGTTGTGGTTATTTCGGCAATTACCCCAACATCTGGTGATCGCCGGTTCGGGCCGGGGTGCGCCAGATCATGGCAGGCGCCGAGCAAAAACAAGGCGCCGGACCAGGGGCGGGAATCACCCGCCCGCCCCAAGTGGCGTAAATGTCACATGTCTGCGGCGGGTCCGGGCCTGCGGTGGCTCCGGGCCGGTCAGCGCACCCTGGGCAGGTTCAGAGTCTGCCTTCCTCTTCAAGCACCTTGCGGGCCGAACGAAAGCACTCGACCCCTTGCGGCACGCCGCAATAGATCGCGATGACATGCACGATGGCGCGAATCTCCTCCACGCTCACACCATTGGTCAGCGCACCCCGGCAATGGATCTCCCATTCATGCATCTTCCCCAGCGCGCCCAGCATGGCGAGGTTCATCATCGAGCGGGTTCTGGCGTCGATCACGTCATCTCCCCAGCCGAATCCCCAGCACCAGGCGGTCATCGCCTCCTGAAAGGGCCGGTTGAAATCATCTGCGGCGGCAAGATTGCGCTCCACATAATCCTCGCCCAGCGTCGCCTTGCGCTGCTGAAGGCCCTTGAGAAACAGGTCCTCGTCAAAAACGCTCATGGAAAAGCCTTTCATCCGTCATACGTCGATGGGGCGCAGCGCATGAAGATCATCGGCCGCGCGCAAGAGTTTGTCATGATCGTGCAGCACATCGCGCCACCCCTGCGGAATACCGTCATATCCGAAGATGCGCCCCGCCAACTGCCCGGTGACAGCGCCGACCGTATCGGAATCACCGCCCAGATTGACCGCCGCCAGCAGGACATCGCGGAAATTGTCGCCCTGCGTCAAGGCCCAATAGGCGGCGTGAATCGTGTGCATCACATAGCCCGTCGCCTCCTCGGGCGGGGCCTCGGGGCGCGGCAGGATGCTCGTGTCACCCATGGTCATGAACTGCGCCATATTGGCCGCCACGCGCTGACAGAGCGGGCTGGCATGGGTGAGCCGGCTTTGCAACTGCGCCACCGCCTGCGCCGATTCGGCCCGCGCACCATAGGCCAGCACCACGGGCGCGAGCCGCATGATGCCGCCATTGCCCGATTGCGCCTCATCCACGGGGCCGGCATAGGGATTGCCGTCAGCCAGAAACCGGTCCAGCGCGGCGCTGGTCTGCGTGCCGATGTCAAAACAGGTGCCGGTGGAGGAAAGGTAGCCGAAATCGCGCCAGTTGACGAAACGGCGCATCGCATCCTGCGCGTCCCAGCCATTGGCCGAACGCAGCATCTGCGCAAGACAGAACGCCATGGAGGTGTCATCGGTCCATTGGCCCGGGCGCAGATTGAAAGGCCCCCCGCCCACCATGTCGCTGATCGGCGTCACCTGCGCACGCGGCACGAATTCCAGGGTGGTGCCCAGCGCATCGCCCACCGCAAGCCCGATGAACATGCCGCGCGCCTGATCGAGGGTGAAGGGCTTTTGCATCAGCGCTTTCCCGGCGACGGCATCGGCTCGCTGAACTTGCCGTTGGCTGCGCGCTCCTGCGTGCCGGCCTCCTGCGCGGGATCGGCGGCATCCAGCGCGTCAATCCGCAGGCCCGCATGGCGGAAGACAGGCTGCCCGGCCGCCGCCAGGCCACGCAAACGGGCCGCAATCGCGCGTTTGCGGTCCACCTGATGGGGCTGAAAATCGTCATACTCGCGCGGCCCATGCGCGCGACCGAGGGTCAGATCGCCCGCCGCCGCCGCAGAGTCGAGCAGGGCCTGCCCGGCCGGTGACCGTGTGATCACCCCGTTGAAGCCCGCATCCTCCCCGACAGGCGCGCCGCCGGGCCAGATATCGCAGGCCGCGATATCCGCCGCCTCGCCGATGGCATCGGGGCAGATCTTGCAGCGGCTCTGGATGCGCCAGCCCGATTCGTCCTCCCACAGATCGAGATAGGTCTTCTCGAAGGCGCGCCCGTCTTTCGTTTCCACCCGCGTGAGGCCCGGATTGCCATAGCCGCGATAGCGAAAGACCGTCAATTCGTCTTCATCGAGCCCGTATTCCTCCAGCAACGCGCGGGATTTCCCCAGATCGGAGGCGCCGCCGCACACCATCACCAGCACCGCCACGAGCAGGTCATCGATCCTCGGGTCCGCCTTGGCGCGCGCGCGGATGGCGTTGGCATCGCAGGGTTTGGCAATCACACCGAAAGGCTCACCCCGCGCCAGAGCCTCCTCGAGCCCCGCAAGCGTGTCCGTCGGGCCATACCGCGATCCGGCGCGGCGCATCACGTCATCCGGCGTCTCGCTCATCACCCAGGCAGAGCGCATGGCGCGCGCGGGGTCGGCGGCGCAATGCAGGATGAAACGCGCCTTGCCCGAGCGCAGCAGATGCACGCCCAAAGCGGTCAACGCACCGCCTGTCGCCGCCCGGAAGCGCGTGTCGGGATCGCCCGCCCAAGCCTCGCCCATATGGGTGTAACTGCCCCAGACAGGATCATGTTGCGCCCCGCGCGCCTCGGCCTCGACCACCGCGCCCGGACAGGCGGCAAGGATCTGCGCGTCCACAGCAGGATCTTCAGGCGCGAGAGGGCCCGGGCGCAACCGCCCTTCCTCTGTCATGGTCATCTCGTAATGGTCGGGCGCCAGCGCCTTACAGAGGCCACAGCCGATGCAGAGGCCATTCTCGACGACCTCCCGGATGGAAGCGGGCGCTCTCATGCCGCCCGGCTCGTCGTCATGCAGGCCGGATTCTCTGCCTCTGCCTGCCTGCGCCAATGGATCGTCATGCCGCGCCCCCCCCCCTCATCTGCTCGGCGCATCTGTGGCACGGGTCACGCCACGGGTTCAACCCCGCCGCGCGCGTGCCGCGCCTTCAACGCCCCTTGCAGGCCATTCATTCGGCCTGCATAGAATCGGGCAGCGAAGGAGACAGCCCAATGACAATGACCTGCACGGCCACCCAGATGATCGACGATGCGCGCACACGCGTCACCCGTTTTCAGTTCGCCCCGGGGCAACAGACCGGATGGCACAGGCATGAATATGATTACGTGATCACAGCCCTCACCGATTGCCACATGCGCCTCGAGATGCCCGGCGGGGAGACCAAGGAGGTCACCGTCCCGGCCGGCACGGCCTATCGCCGGGATGCGGGCGTGGAGCATAACGTGATCAATGCGGGCGATGCCGCGATGAGCTTCGTCGAGGTGGAGCTGAAATAGGACCTCCCGCAGGCGCGCGCCTCTTACTGCTGCGTGCCGGATGCATAGAGCCGAAGCCAGCCGAACACGACGGGAGCAGATATGCTCTCGTTTCTTGCGTTATGCCCTTATCTTGGGCGGGCGGAAAATTAATTGGAATAATATTTGCCCTGAGGGGAATGGTTTATTACAGTCAAGAAACTACCTGCGCTGAATTTCATCGTGATGCTGCATTATTGATCATGTAAAGACGACTTTTGAGGCGTCACTTGTGCCATTCAGCCAGTCGACGGGCCGCCTCTGGCCCGCCGGGAAGGATAAGGGGCCAACGACATTCACGAGAGCCCCGATGACGAAACCGTCTCAACGGGAGGACAATGAATGGATACCGATATCGGCGCTATGATGGTGATTTTCACCGAATTCTATTATTGGGCGACCATACCGCTCATGTTTCTGATCCACGTGGGGTTCTGCATGTACGAGGTCGGCGCCAGCCGCCACAAGAACCATGTGCACACCCTCATGAAGAACACCATGCTGATGCCGCTGGTGACGATCACCTTCTTCTTCTTCGGCTGGTGGATCTATTTCGCGTTTCCCAACGGGCCCGGCATCACCGGCGGGCTCACGCAAAGCGACAACGCAGTGCCCTGGAGCGAACTCATGGGCACCCATCTGGGTGGCGCGACCGAGACACTGCAATCGGCGCAGGGCTATGGTGAAGATCTGGGCAACAGCTTCTGGAACCGCCTCAACGGCGTGTTCTGGGCGGCCTTCCTGCTGTTTTCATGGACGGCCGCCTCCATTGTCTCGGGGGCCACGATCGAACGGATCCGCCCCT
>SLDH01000368.1 GCA_007125415.1 Roseovarius sp. | reverse complement strand
GACGGGCTGATCGTGGTTGACCTGCCCCCCGAAGAGGATGACGAGCTTTGCATCCCCGCGCAGGCAGCGGGGCTGAACTTCATCCGCCTTGCCACACCCACAACGGATGACAAGCGCCTGCCCAAGGTCCTCACCAATACGTCGGGTTTCGTCTATTACGTCTCCATCACCGGGATCACAGGGGCCGCCGCTGCCGAAGCGGCTGATGTGGGCCCCGAGGTGACACGCATCAAGGCGCATACCGATTTGCCGGTGATCGTGGGCTTTGGCATCCGTACCCCTGAAAGCGCGCGTGCCATCGCACGCGTCGCCGATGGGGCTGTCGTCGGCTCGGCCATCGTGGCCATGATGGGCGAGGGCCGGAGCACGGATGAGGTGCTCGGCTTCGTCAAATCCCTGGCGGACGGAGCGCATTCGGCCTGAGCCAATTGCGGTATTGCACTGATGAGCGATGATTGGTAAAAAAACCTAACCAATCGGCGCAAAGGCTCTGCAATGCCCGTGATCACCTGTATTGAAGACCTGCGCCGCCTCTATGCACGCCGCGCACCGCGCATGTTCTATGATTACACCGAAAGCGGCAGCTTCACCGAGCAGACCTTTCGTGAAAATACATCCGATTTCGACAGGCTCTACCTGCGCCAGCGTGTGGCGGTCGACATGACAGATCGTTCCACGGCCAGCCGGATGATCGGTCAGGAGGTGGTGATGCCGGTGGCGCTGGCTCCCGTGGGCCTCACCGGCATGCAGCACGCGGATGGCGAGATCAGGGCGGCGCGCGCGGCCGAAGAATTCGGCGTGCCCTATACGCTCTCGACCATGTCCATCTGCTCGATCGAGGATGTGGCGGAAAACACGACAAGGCCGTTCTGGATGCAGGTCTACACGCTGAAGGACGATGACTTCATGCAACGCCTCTTTGATCGGGCGCGTGATGCAAAATGCTCGGCGGCAGTGATCACGGTGGACCTGCAGCTTCTGGGGCAACGCCACAAGGATCTCAAGAACGGGCTCTCGGCGCCGCCCAGGCTGACGATGAAGTCGGTGGCCAACATGATGACAAAGGCGCAATGGGGCCTTGGCATGCTGGGCACGAAGCGCCGCTCCTTCGGAAATATCGTCGGACATGCCAGCGGAGTCACCGACCCCTCATCGCTCTCCACATGGATTGCGGAAGCGTTCGATCAGGCCCTCAACTGGGACCGGATCCGCCAGTTTCGCCGCATGTGGGACGGGCCGCTCATCATCAAGGGCATCATGGATGTGCGCGATGCCCGCGAGGCGCTGAATGTGGGGGCTGACGCGATTGTCGTGTCCAATCATGGCGGGCGTCAACTCGACGGCGCGCTCTCGGCCATCCGCGCTTTGCCTTCCATCGTCGAAGCGGTGGGCGACAGGATCGAAGTGCATTTCGACAGTGGCATCCGCACCGGTCAGGATGTGCTGAAGGCTCTCGCGCTGGGGGCCAAGGCTACCTATATCGGCCGCGCCTATGTCTACGGGCTGGGGGCGATGGGCGAGGCGGGCGTGACCCGCGCGCTCGAGGTGATCCACAAGGAGCTCGATACCTCCATGGGCCTGTGCGGGCGGCGCGATGTCACCACGCTGGATCGCGACATTCTGATGATCCCGAAGGATTTCGAAGGCGATTGGGTCTGAAAGTCTTGTCGCTACGGCTTCTTTTCGGCGAAAATACCCCCGCCGGAGGCATCTGCCCTCAAAGATCGCGCGGCGTCGCAGATAAGGACGCATCCTTCAGAATCTCCTTCCCAACCGGATCATTCCGGTCTATACGCGCGGCTTCACGCGGGGCTACAGCCTTGGAGGAGCCCCGCCACAACGCATGGAGAGATATCATGGCTGGAGAAATTCCTGATCTTCACGCCCAGGAACGCACGGGGACGGGCAAGGGCGCCGCTCGTGCTGCACGCCGCGAAGGCATGGTTCCGGGGATCGTATTCGGAGGGGATGCCGACCCTCTGCCGATCAACATTCCGTTCAACGTTCTGCTGAAGAAACTGAAGGCGGGGCGTTTCAAATCGACGCTTTTCAACCTGAAGGTTGATGGCCATGAGGATGTGCGGGTGATCTGCCGCGATGTGCAGCGCGATGTGGTCAAGGATCTGCCCACGCATCTCGACCTTCTGCGCCTGCGCCGCACCACCAAGATCAATCTCTTCATCCCTGTGGACTTCGTGGGCGAGGATGACGCGCCGGGCAACCGCAAGGGCGGCGTGCTCAATGTCGTGCGCAACGAGATCGAGTTGATCGTGACCGCAGGAGATATCCCCGAAAGCGTGACAGTTGACCTGAGCGCATTGGAAATCGGCGACTCGGTCACGATTTCCGATGTCACCCTGCCTGCAGGTGCCAAGCCGACCATAGACCGGGATTTCGTCATCTGCACGATGGCCGCCCCGACAGTGCTGGCCGCAGAGGATGATGGCGCGGAAGAAACCGCGGCAGACGAAGTTCCGACCACGGCGGATACCGAAGAAGAAGCAGAAAACGCATAAAGGCCCCGCACGGCCCTGGAATCCCGAAAGGCGCGCCCCTCCCGGTCGCGCCTTTTTCGCGTGGTCAGGGCCGAAAGGACTGCAAGATCAGCCCTGCGACTGCTCCCAGAGATTCTCCATCAGCAACCTTGCCTCATTCATGTCCCGCGCGACTCCATCGACACCCATCAGGGAGATGAGTTCGGAGGTTTCATCGGTGATCTTGCCGCAGATGACGATACTCTTTTGCGGGCACGCCACATGCAGTGCCAGCACGAGGCGCGTCAGCGCCGCGATCGAATGATGTCCGCCGGCCGACAATCCGACCACCCCGGCAGGGGACCGCTCGATTTCAGCGACCAGCTCATCATGGTCGAGCCCCACCAGCAGCTTCACATGCCAGCCGTCCTTCCGGAAAAGATCGGCCGCCATGCGAACGCCGAGGACATGGGTCTCGCCGGGGGCGGATGCAAAGACCGCCGATCGATCCTTGCCGTTCGTCACCCGCGGAAACATGTGCCGCAAGGACCGCATGATCGCGACCATGCGACCGGTTCCATAGGTCACCTCGACGAAATTGACCCGGTCCTCCTCCCACCAGGCCCCCAGCATGCGCGCGGCCTCTGCGAGGTATTTCAGATAAACGGTTTCCAGCGTCATGCCTTGTGTGAGAGCGGAATTGATGATGTCGGCAGCCGCCGTTTCGTCATGTTCGGCAATCAGGGCGAGGCACAGAACCTCGATATCGCCCTCATCCGGAATATCTTCAATGCCGGGAAGCTCGGCTTCCCGCTCAGCCAGACGGCGAATCACTTCGAGCGACAGAACGCCAAGAACGGTGGACGGTACGCTGAGCTTGAGTTTTCGAATGTCACGCTCACTCTGCCGATATACATTCAACTCAATGGGATACGAACTCTGTTGCGTCTCCAGGATTGACATCTTTTCCCCCCGCATTGCGCTGGACCTCCTCACAGCGACACACAGGTCCGATGATAATGCAGAAAAATCTGTAAAGTAAAGTTTACACTTTTGATTCTACCATTGACTATCCGAGCTTGAATGTGTAAGCGAATCGGCCGATTTTTCTTGCATGATCACGCGCTTCGCGGCTCCGGCGTTGCGTTGCGACGTTGCGCGCTTTAGACCGGCGGCAACAGCAGGAAGGGCCAACTGCATGCAACTTTTCGTCGGCTTGGGAAATCCGGGACCGAAATACGCGCGCAACCGGCATAATGTCGGCTTCATGGCGGTAGAGCGGATCGCCGGGGAGCACGGGTTCGGCCCTTGGAGGTCGAAATTTCGGGGCCAGGCGAGCGAAGGCACCTTGGGCACCGAGAAAGTGCTGTTGCTCAAGCCCGAAACCTTCATGAACCTGTCGGGGCAATCCGTGGGAGAGGCCGCGCGCTTTTTCAAGCTGGGCGCGGAGGATATCACCGTCTTTCATGATGAGCTTGATCTTGCGCCGGGCAAGCTTCGGGTGAAGCAGGGGGGCGGGCATGCAGGCCATAACGGCTTGCGCTCCATCCATCAGCACCTCGGCGAGAATTATCGCCGCGTCCGCCTTGGCATCGGCCATCCGGGCCGCAAGGAACTGGTGGCGCAATATGTGCTGCATGATTTCGCGAAGGCCGATACGGATTGGCTCGATGACCTTCTGCGCGGGATCGCCGATGGTGCGCCCGATCTCGCCGCGGGCAAGGCCGACCGGTTTCAGAACGCGGTGGCTCAGCGCACCGCGCCCCCGCGCTCATCCCGGGCGCAGAGCAAACCTGCCCCTTCGCCGGCGCCATCACCGAACGAGAGAGCAGAGGACAAGCGCAGCGCGTTGCAGAAGCTGATGGACAAATTCAGATGATCAGCAGGCTGCGGCAGGT
>SLDH01000194.1 GCA_007125415.1 Roseovarius sp. | reverse complement strand
TGCGCAGTGCTGCACATGTTGTCGCCGCTTTCGTTGGGGTCACGGTCTCTCTTGCACTGGCGTGGCTCCCCCATTCCACCGGCATTCTGGTGGCGGGTTTGCTGGGCATGATGACAGGCGCCTATGTGGAGCTCAGGCTGAAAGGGACGGCGCGATGATCGATCCCGCAGCCCTCTGGATCACCATGCTCGGCGTGGGCCTCGGCAGCTACCTGATGCGCTTTATCTTCTTGGGGGTCATCGGTGACCGGCCGCTGCCGCCCTGGCTCTCGCGGCATCTGCGCTACACAGGTGTTGCGATTCTGCCGGCACTGACCGCGCCACTCATCCTCTGGCCCGCCGCCACCGACGGCACCCCCGACCCCGCCCGCATGAGCGCCGCGCTGGTCACGCTCGTGATTGGCGTCTGGACAAGAAATGTGCTGATCGCCATCCTCTCGGGCGGGATCACCCTCTATGCAATGCTCGCCCTGACCGGAGCCTGACCTATGACCGACGCCTCCTACAGTTTCACCCATGCGATCACCCGCCGCCCCGGCAAGAGCGTCACCCAAGGCCTGCGCGCCGAAGATACCGGCACGCCGGATCTGACACGCATGCTCGAGCATCACGCCGCCTATGTCACCTGCCTGAAAGATACGGGTGCCACCGTGATCGAGCTTGACCCGCTCGAGGATTTTCCTGATGCCACCTTCGTGGAGGATACCGCCCTCTGCCTGCCGGGTTGTGCAATCCTCATGCGGCCGGGTGCCCCTTCGCGCCTCGGTGAGGTCGATCACATGGCCGAACCGCTTGAGCATCTCTATGGTGAGGTCCATCGCATCACCGGCCCGGGCTTCATCGAAGGGGGCGATATCCTCACCACCTCACGCGAAATCCTCGTCGGCCGCTCGGCCCGCACGGATGCGGCCGGCGTGGACGCCCTGCGCAGCATCGTCGAGCGCCACGGCTACACATTGCGGGAAGTGCAAACGCCTCAAGGCGTGCTGCATTTCAAGACCGATTGCTCACTGCTCGACGCAGAGACCATCCTTGCCACCCAGCGCCTTGATGCCTCGGGCTGTTTTTCGGGCTACCGCGTGCTCCATACCGCCCGTGGCGAGGAAGCGGCCGCCAACACGATCCGCTTCAACGATCTGGTGCTCATGCCTGCAGGCTTTCCGCGCACGGCCCAGATGCTGCGCGACGCGGGCTATGACCTGCGTGAGATCGGCAACAGTGAATGCGCCAGGCTCGACGGCGGCATGTCCTGCCTCTCCCTGCGTTTCAGCCCACCATCCTGACCCGCGCCGCCACAAAGGGCCCTGCCCCTTTGCCCTGACTTCATTTTGCCAAAAATACTCTTTTCCAACGCCCGGGATACGCGCCCGGCGGGCCTATCTCGCGCCACATCAGCCCCCGGATTCACGGCGCACTCTCTGAAGGGCAAGCCCGCGATCAGCGTTGCTTGAACTCGGAAACGAGATGTCGCCTGACATCCTCAGGGAGCGCATCCACCGCCTGCAGCACATTGTCGAGGTCTTTGCGGGCGGCATGCAACTGGTCGAGGAGCAACAGGATGATATCGATCGCTGCATCATCCAGATCGAGATCATCTGAAAGATCGCATAGCAGTTCCAGCCGCGCGATATCGACCCGCGTGAAAACATAGCCCTCCTGGCCCTTCATGGGCCGGATGAATTCCGCCTCCACGAAACGAAGCAGCCTGCCGCGCGTGAGCCGGGTGACCGTGGTGACGACCTCTCGTTCGGAAAACCGCTCGCTCATCTGCCCGCCTCCCTGATCAGATCGGATCTCGGATCGAAACCATGGGTCTTGCGCCACTCGGTCATGAACTCCCGCAGGCGCTCATCAGGCTCTGACGGCACGACCACCTTCAGCTCGACCAACTGATCGCCCCGCGCCTTCTGACCGCCCCGCACAACCCCCCGGCCACGAAGCCGCAGGACCCGCCCCGAGCCTGCGCCTGGCGGCACGTTCAGCCCCACGCTACCGTCGATGGTGGGCGTTGTCACCTTGGCCCCGAGCACGGCCTCATCCAGCGTGATGGGCAGCGTCATCAGAATATCGTCTCCCTCCCGGCGGAACACCGGATGCGGCTGCACAATCACCTCGATCAGCGCATCTCCCGCAGGGCCACCGCCATAGCCGGGCATACCCTTGCCGCGCAGCCGCAGCACCTGCCCGTTCTGCGTGCCCTGAGGTATCTTTACTGCGAGCCCCTGACCATCGGGCATCGTGATCCGGGTTTCCGAGCCGCGCACAGCATCCAGAAACGGCACCTCGAGGGTGTAGCGCTGATCCGGTCCTTGCGCCTGAAAACCGCGACCGCCACCGAACTCACTCGGCCCGCCGCCACGCCCGCGACTGCGCAGGATTTCCTCGAAGATATCCGCAGGATCGATATCCTTCCCGAAGCCGTATCCCTGTTGATAGGCGTTGTCGGTCGATCCGGCATAATCACGATAGTAATCGCGCCCAGGGCGCTCGGCCCCTTTGGCGTCGATCTCGCCTGCGTCATAACGGGCGCGCGTTTCGGGGTCTTTCAGCAAATCATAGGCCGCGCCAATGGCCTTGAAACGCCCGGCGGCATCGGGATCGTCTGGGTGCAGATCCGGATGGCTTGTGCGCGCCAGTTTCTTGTAGGCTTTCTTGATCTCCTCGGTCGTGGCCGAACGGCTCACACCAAGCACCTTGTAAGGATCATCCGGCATGACGACGCTCCGGGAGGCAGATGCGGACGCGGCTGAACTGCCGCAGGACAGTGTTGGACAAAACTTGGACCTTATCCGCCAGCGAGGTCAAGGCATAGAAGTTCACCAATCGGAATTTCGGTTGCGTGGCGGTGAAGTGGCTGGTCTGGGCGGTAGCTCCATGCCCAATGCCTCAAGCCTCAAGCGCAAAGCAGCGAAAGCAGCGCTAAGCTGTTCGCAACCGCAGACGCCTCCGGCGGGGGTATTTGGCCGAAAAGAAACCAGATCAGGCGGCCCTATCAGTCGCCGCCTCCATCACCCCCACCGCTGTCGGAATCCCCGCATGACGAGTTGTCGAAGCCACCATATGAGGAGATTTCAAATTCGATGGCCTGTGCCAGCCTACCGTCCGGAAAACAAGCAAGCACAAAAGACCGCAGTACCAGCAGAGCGAGAATTGCACCTCCGAGAATAGCCAGCCATTCCATATGATCTCTCCTCCGTTGACAGGTTCCCGACGGAGAAAATACAGCGCGATACAGGCCTTTTTGTGTCAATCTGCATTCAAGTCTGAGCCAGTGCGCATTATTGGGCGCGTGAGCTGGCCGCCCTGGCCCTGTCGGCCCCGGCCGCCTTTGCCCATGCCACCTTCGAGCAGCGCGAGGTCACCCAGAACGCGCGCGAACGGATGGTGATCCGCATCCCCCACGGCTGCGGGCCCGAGGCCACGCTGCGTGTGCGCGTCCCGATCCCCGACGGGATCAACGCCGTGCAGCCCATGGTCAAGGCTGGCTGGGAACTGTCCACCGTGATCGGCCCCCTGGCGGAACCCTACCACAGCCATGGGACCGAAATCACGGAAGGTGTGCGCGAGATCATCTGGGAAGGCGAGTTGCCATCGGATTTCTATGACAAGTTCATCTTCCGCGCCCGATTCACCGAAGCCCTGCCTGCAGACGAGATGGTCTATATCCCTGTCGTTCAAGAATGCGCCACCGGTGCAGAGCGCTGGATCGAGATTCCGGCCGAGGGTCAGTCGGCGGCCGATCTGAGCTATCCGGCACCCGGGGTGCTGGTGACTGCCCCCGGCGGACACGGCCATTCGCATGAGCACAGCCACGGAAACTGACGCATTCACCGTGCCCCGATTGCCGGGTTCCCTTGGCCGGGGCACGGAGGATGCGCGCCGGAAACGTTCCCGTCTCGGCACGCACACTTCCCGCCGGGTTCGGGCGCGGTCCCCAACCGACCCGGCCCGGCGGGGCCTTTCCCGGAGCACAGTCGATGTATCTGCGCCTTGTCACTTTCCTCCTGGTGCTGCTGCCGCTGCAGGCGCGCCTGTTCGGGCCGGATGGCAGCGTGCAGGATACCAAGGCCAGCGCCCAAGGCCCCGATCTGATCGTCACCCTGCCGGACGGCCTGGCGCATGGCACGCATGCCCTGTCCTGGCGCGTAGTCTCCGACGACGGCCACCCGGTCGGCGGATCGCATTTGTTTTCCATCGGTTTCGAGACCGGCACGCCCGATGCCGCACCCGAGGCCTTGCCGTGGTTCGCGGCGCTCGCCCGCGGGGCGCTGACGCTGGCGCTGGTGCTGGTCCTGACCGGGGCGGCGCTGGCCTGCCCCCTCCGTCAGGGTAGTTGTCGCCGCAGCCTTATTGCTAAATTGAACCCTACGAGGCG
>SLDH01000361.1 GCA_007125415.1 Roseovarius sp. | reverse complement strand
GGCCGTGACATAGAGAAACGGATGCAGCACCACGAAGACCAGCGCCACCCGGGCCAGAAGCTGATGGCTGCGCATCACCACATCGCTGCCGGCCCGCGCGGTCACGCTGCGAAAGCGGCCCAGCAGGGCGAACTCAACGAGGATCACGGAGAGCGCGAGCATGCCGAGGCCCGTGGCAAGCTCATCCCAGGGGCTGCGCGGCGACAGGCCCTGCAGCCATGCCAGCAAAAGCGGCAACAGCACGATTGCAAGATAGATCGGGACAAGCAGAAATACGGGCACAATTTTGCTCCATCACGGCGACTCACCGGCAGTTTGGCCTGCCAACGCCATCCTGACCTTGACGCTGATCATCATTGCCCTCACTGTCCAGCAAAAACCAAAAATGACGTATCGAGGTTTCCCTTGGCAGGCAAAACAGCTCCTTTCGCCCCCTTCGAATGGCTGATCGCCTGGCGCTACCTGCGGGCCAAGCGGGCCGAAGGCGGCGTCAGCACCATGACGTGGATTTCGCTGATCGGGATCACGCTGGCGGTCTTTGCACTGATCGCCACGCTGGCCGTTCGCGCGGGATTTCGGGCCGAATTCGTGGACACGATCCTGGGAAGCAATGCCCATGTCACGGTCTATAGTATTGGACAGATCGATGCCGAGACGGGGCGGGTGGACCGCACCTTGCATGATTACGAGGAGATGGCCGCCGCCGTCCGGCAGGTGCCCGGTGTGATCCGCGCGGCCCCGCTGGTCAAGGGGCAGGTGATGGCCAACATGCGGGATCGAAACACGGGCGTGGAGGTATTCGGCATCACGCTGGAAAATCTCAAGACGATCCCCCGCATCAATGCGCCTGAAACCGCCCAGGGGAATATCGAGGATTTCGAGCAGGGTATCGCCATCGGCTCGGGCGTGGCGCGCGCACTCGGGGTTGGCCTGGGCGACCGGATCAGGCTCATTTCGCCCGATGGTGCGCGCACCGCCTTCGGGACCAGCCCGCGCATCAACGCCTATGACGTGACCTTTATCTTCGAGGCAGGCAGGTGGGATATCGACCGCACGCGTGTCTATCTGCCCTTTTCCGAGGCGCAGAGCTTTTTCAACCGGGAGGGTCGCGCTGACGAGCTTGAGGTGATGGTGGCCGAGCCTGAGCGTGTGGACCAGCTGACACTCGATCTGATGCGCGCGGCCGGTGCGGGCAGCCAGGTCTGGACCTGGCAGGACAGCAATAGCGGCTTTCTGCGCGCGCTGACGGTGGAGGATAACGTGATGTTCGTGATCCTTTCCGTGCTGGTGCTGATTGCGGCCATGAACATCACCAGCGGGCTGATCATGCTCGTGAAGAACAAGGGGCGCGACATCGGCATCCTGCGCACCATGGGGCTGACCGAAGGCTCGGTGTTGCGGGTGTTCTTCATCTGCGGGGCCTTCACCGGGCTGATCGGCACGGCGCTGGGCGTCTTGCTGGGCTGCCTCTTTGCCATCTATATCGATCCGATCTTCGGGCTGGTGAATGCGTTCAGCGGGGGCGACATATGGGATCCGTCGATCAGGGGCATCTACCATCTGCCGGCAAGGCTGATGCTGGGCGATGTCTTGTCGGCGGTGGCGCTGTCGCTCACCCTCTCATTCATCGTGACCATCTTTCCGGCGCGGCGCGCGGCCCGGATGAACCCGGTCGAGGCGCTGCGCTATGAGTGACAGCGTGCTCGAATTGAGCGGGATCACCAAGACCTACAAAAAGGGCCAGACCGGCGAGATCAGGGTGCTTGCCGGGGCCGATCTTGCGCTCGAGCCCGGTGAGATCGTCGCGCTTGTGGCCCCCTCGGGCGCGGGCAAATCAACGCTGCTGCACATGGCGGGCCTGCTTGATACGCCCGATGCGGGCGCGGTCAGGATCGGGGGGACGGACATGACCGGGCTCAGCGACCGGCGCCGCACCATCGCGCGGCGGCAGGATGTGGGCTTTGTCTATCAGTTCCATCATCTGCTGCCGGAGTTCACGGCGCAGGAAAACATCGTGTTGCCGCAACTGGCCAATGGTGTGGCGCGCAACACGGCGGAGGCGCGCGCCTCGGCACTTCTGGAGCGCGTGGGCATCGGCGCGCGTGCCGGGCATCGCCCCTCCGCCATGTCGGGCGGCGAGCAGCAACGTGTGGCCTTCTGCCGGGCGCTGGCCAATGCGCCGCGCATCCTGCTGGCCGATGAGCCCACGGGCAATCTCGACCCAGCCACGGCGGATCAGGTCTTCGGTACGCTTGTGGATCTGGTCCGTGCGACCGGCTTGGCGGCGCTCATCGCCACGCATAACCTCGATCTGGCAGCACGCATGGACCGGGTGCTGCGGCTTGATCAGGGCAAGCTCGTATCCGACTGAAGGCGGCGAAAATTGCGCGTCAGGAACCTGGCGCGAGAGGGAAGGGAAAGTGTATGGCCGAGATCAGCCTTGATGAGATCGAAAAGACAACGGCGCAGGCATTGGAACGGCATGGGGCTGCCCCTTGGGTGGCTGCCTCTGTTGCTCGCGCAGTGCGCACAGCCGAAAGCGTCGGCAACAAAATCTGCGGGCTCTATTATCTGGAAAGCTATTGTCAACAGGTCCGTTCGGGCCGCGTGAAGGGCGATGTGGAGCCGGTGGTGACACGCCCGCGTGTCGCAACGGTGAGGGTGGATGCGAAGTTCGGTTTCGCGCAACCCGCTTTCGAGCGAGGACTGCCGGAGGCTTTGGCGGCGGCAAGGGATTGTGGCGTGGCAAGCCTTGCGGTGGCGCATGCGCATACCTGCACCTCACTGGGTTATTTCACCGGCCAGATTGCCCGCGCGGGCCTCGTGGGGCTGGGCTTTACCAATGCGACTCCGGTTGTCGCCCCGCCGGGGGGCAAGACCCGGGTGATCGGCACCAACCCCATATCCTTTGCAGCACCTGACGGGCAGGGTGGCATCGCCATGCAATTCGATCAGTCCACCACCACCGTCGCGCTGGGCAAGATCACCATGGCCAAGGCGGCGGGCGAGCCTATCCCCGAAGGCTGGGCGGTGGATGCCGATGGCAATCCGACGACCGACCCCGAGGCGGCGCTTCAGGGCTCGCTCGTCAGCGTGGGAGGCTACAAGGGCTGGGGTTTCGGCCTGATGTGCGATCTTATGGCGGCGGGGCTGACCGGCAGCAGGGCAGGGCCGGATATCGAGCCGCTCAAAGCGGCGCAGGGCGCGCCCCATGATATCGGCGGCTATTACCTCTTGATCGACCCGGGCACCACGGGGGACTTTCACGCGCGCTTTGCCCGACTGGCCGAAATTGTGGCACAGGACGAGGGCACACGGATTCCTGGGCAGGGCAAGACGACGATGGATCCCGTCGAGGTGGCCGATGCCACCTGGGCGCAAGTGAGCGCGCTGGCGCACGGCTGAGCGGGGCAGGGGAAAGGCCCTACGAGTCAATCTCGATTAGCCTGAGGCAATCTGCACCAAGCCGCGCATCGCCGGGCCGCGGCGTGGCGATCCGGCGGTTGTTCGGCAGCGATTAATGGTGCCGCATGCGCAAGACCCATGATTGGCGCGCTTACGACTGACAAATCGCCGGGCCGTTGTGGCGGCCCAGCGATGCGCGGCGGCCTGCGGCCTTTGCTCCGCGCAGGGCCAAGGAACAGGCGGGGGTGATCCAACCTGATCGGGAAGCAGTTTAGAGGCACGCTATACCTGCTGTGTGACAAAGACCCCCGCCGCCATCAGCGCAATGCCGCTTGCGCGGGTCAGTGTGAAGGGTGACACCTGCGCGCCGAAAAGGCCGAAATGGTCAATCAGGGCAGCGCTGATCAACTGACCGAGAAGCACGAAGAAGACCGCATTTCCCAGCCCGAAACGCGGTGCGACGAAGGTGATGGAAAGCACATAGAAAGCCGTGAGGCAGCCTGCCAGCAACAGGTGCTTCGGCGCGGCCGCCACCTTGAGAACCGCGGCTGGCCGGTCGAGCAGCACAAGCACCAGCGTGGTGCACAGGAAGGCCACGATGAAGAGGATCATCGCCGCAGCAACCGCCGACCCGAGCCGCGTTCCCAGCGAGGCGTTGAGCGCGGCAAGCACCGGGATGCCGATGCCTGCAAGCAGCATGATCAGCGCGTAGGTCGGGGTGGACATGGCGGGCATCCCTTGTTGTGACTTGCAATTCCGGGCAGACCATGCCCCTGATGCAGATCAATGCGCAATCCCTTTCGCTGCTGCAGGGTGGGGCAGTGGAGCAAGTCATGACACCGGAGGGCCGACCGTGAGACATATCTGGCTGATGGGCGTTTTGGCCGGTCTTTCCGGCTGCGTCGAGGCACCGGCGCAAACGGGAGCGGAGATCTATGCGGCCTATTGCGCGGCCTGCCATGGCCCCGGGGGCCGGGGGGAAGGGATAATCGCCGCGTAACTGCC
>SLDH01000022.1 GCA_007125415.1 Roseovarius sp. | reverse complement strand
CCACAAGCGGCGGCGACGCCAGATAATTGGCGCGCACATCGGGGCTGATCCGGCCCTCGAAATTGCGGTTGCCCGACAGGACCGAGACACCGATCAGGTCATTGTCGTTGATGGCCTTGCTGATCTCGGAGGCCAGTGGCCCGGAATTGCCGATGCAGGTGGTGCAGCCATAGCCCACGAGGTTGAAGCCGATCGCGTCCAGATCCTCCTGCAAACCCGCCGCCTCGAGATAATGCGAGACAACCTGCGAGCCGGGCGCGAGCGAGGTCTTGACCCAGGGCTTGCGGTTGAGGCCCAATTGCCGCGCCTTTCGCGCCACGAGCCCTGCGCCGATCATCACGTAAGGGTTCGAGGTATTGGTGCAGGAGGTGATGGAGGCGATCACGATGGAGCCGTCATTGAGCTGGTAATTGCCGTCCGGTGAGGCGACATAGGCGCGCTTGTGGCGGCCTTCGTCACCGGGGATCGCCTGCGGCTCGGGTTGTCCGCCTTCGCCTTCCCAGCGGATCTCCTGCACTTCACTGACATCAGTGGCGGCGCGCTGTCCATTGACATATCTGTGAAATTCAGATGCGGCGCGGTCGAGCGCGATGTAATCCTGCGGGCGTTTCGGCCCGGAGATGGCCGGGACGATGGTGCCCATGTCGAGATGCAGCGTATCGCTGTAGATCGGCGCGTAATCCGGCCCGCGCCAGAAGCCGTTTTCCTTGGCATAGGCCTCGACCAGCGCCACCCGCGCTTCGTCGCGCCCGGTATTGCGCAGGTAGCGCAGGGTTTCGTCATCGATGGGAAAGAAGCCGCAGGTCGCGCCGTATTCGGGGGCCATGTTGGCGATGGTCGCGCGGTCCGCGAGCGGCAGGGTATCGAGCCCCGCGCCGTAGAACTCCACGAATTTGCCTACCACACCCTTCTTGCGCAGCATCTCGACCACCTTCAGCACCAGATCGGTGCCGGTGGTGCCTTCCATCATCGCGCCCGTCAGCTCGAAGCCGACAACCTCGGGAATGAGCATCGAAATGGGCTGGCCCAGCATCGCCGCCTCGGCTTCGATGCCGCCCACGCCCCAGCCCAGAACGGCCGCACCGTTGACCATCGTGGTGTGGCTGTCGGTGCCCACCAGCGTGTCGGGATAGGCCACCATCTCGCCATGCTGGTCCTCATCGGTCCAGACGGTCTGCGCGAGATATTCGAGGTTTACCTGATGACAGATGCCCGTGCCAGGGGGCACCACGCGGAAATTGTTGAACGCACCCTGACCCCATTTGAGAAACTGGTAGCGCTCCATGTTGCGCTCGTATTCGCGGTCCACATTCATCTGGAACGCACGGGGGTTGCCGAACTCGTCGATCATCACCGAATGGTCGATGACCAGATCGACGGGGTTGAGCGGGTTGATCTGTTGCGCATCGCCGCCCAGCGCCTTGATACCGTCGCGCATGGCGGCAAGATCCACCACCGCCGGAACGCCGGTGAAATCCTGCATCAGCACCCGCGCCGGGCGATAGGCCAATTCACGCTCGGCACGGCCGCCATTCGCGGCCCAGTCGGCAAAGGCCCTGATGTCATCGGTGGTGACGGTCTTGCCATCCTCGAAACGCAGCATGTTCTCCAGCACCACCTTCAGCGCAGCGGGCAGGCGCGAGAAATCACCCAGCCCCGCCTCGGTCGCTGCATCGATCGAGTAATAGGCGACGGACTGGTCGCCGATGGTAAGGGTCTTGCGGGTGCTGGATGTGTCGTGACCGACGGTGATGGGCATATCTGGCTGTCCTCTGTGGCAGGTAGGCTTGTGCGTCACGCGTGTTTTGACCGATTTGGGTATCGTGTTCAAGCAAGCGTGGTCGCGCTTTGTATACCATCGCACACAGAAATTGCAAGATGATAACTGCACCCATCGGCTGCATTGCGCGTCAGCCAGAATGAAAGCGGCGCCACCCCGAAGGACAGCGCCGGTTTCGTCGTCGTGGCGGCAGGTTATTCCGCCGGAGTGCCCGAGGGGTTCTGCAGCAGGCCCAGCTTCTCGCGCTTGCCGTCGCGCCAGAGCGCCTTGGCCAGTGCGATGCACATCAGCCCCATGACCATGGTGAAGGGCAGCGCGCCGATGATCATCGCGTTTCTCAGCGCGTCCATCGGATTGTTCTCGCCTGCCGCGAGGATCAGCGTGCCGATCACGGCTGTCAGGATCAGGCCCCAGATGATGCGGTGCTTGATGCCGGTTTCCTGGCTGCCGCCGGACATGATCGTGTTCATCACAAGGATACCAGAATCCGCCGAAGTGATCAGGAAGGTCATGATCAGCACCACGCACATGATGGTCAGCGCGTTGAGCAGGCCGCCTTCGATCATCTGCGCCAGCGTGACGAAGAGCTTGGCGGTGTTCGAGGCTCCGATGATCTCGCCATTCGCACCCCCTGTCAGTTCGAGATCGATCGCCGTTGCCCCGAGGATGGTCATCCAGGCAAAGCAGACGAGCGCCGGCGCGAACACACAGCCGACGATGAACTCACGCACGGTGCGGCCCTTGGAGATGCGGGCAAGGAAGAGGCCCACGAAGGGAGAGAAGGCAATCCACCAGGCCCAGTAGAACGTCGTCCAGCCCGATTGCCAGCCGAACTGGCGGCCCGGATTTCCGGCCTCGTAGGCGGCCATGAGCACTGCTTCATCGAGGTCGGCTGCGGCCCCTTCGAGCCCCGAGCGGAAGGTTTCGAACCCGTCGGATCCTCCCCATGCTCCCCACGCATTCGTGGCACCTGCGAAGAGTTCGCTTGCCACGGGTCGCGCCGTCTCGGGCAGGGCCGATGCGAATTCGGCAGCCGATTGCGGACCCCAGGCCCCGAAGCTCATCGACAGGAAGTGGATGATATAGTCGATGAAAGCCGAGCCATAGGTGCTCATGGCGAAGACGAACGAGCCGAAGATCATGAAGGTGAGCAGCAGGATCACGGACATGATCAGGTTGAGGTTCGACAGGTATTTGATCCCGCGGCCCACACCCGAGACCGCCGAGATGATCGACAGCCCCATGATCACCATGAGCCCGGCCACAAGACCCACCTTGCTCGGTACGGGCGGCTCGCCGTCCGTCAAGTGCATCATCCATTCCATGCCGGTGATGGCATAGACGCCGTCGATGAACTGGCTCACCCCGAAACCGATGGTGACCGAGACGCCGAGAATGGTCGCGACAACGCCCAGAACATCGACGACATGCCCCGCGAAACCGTTCACATATTTGCCCAGAAGCGGCGTGAGCGCCGAGCGGATGGTCAGCGGCATGTCGCGTGTATAGGCATAATAGGCAAGGCTCAGACCGGTGACGACATAGATCGCCCAGGCGTGAAAGCCGTAATGAAGGAAGGTGTAGCGATAGCCCGATTGCAGCGCCTCGGGCGTGTTGCCCGTCACGTCACCGGCCACGACCACGGGATTGGACCCCCACAGCCCCAAAGGCTCGGCGGTGGCGAAGACCATCAGGCCCACACCGAGACCAGCCCCGAACATCATCGCGAACCACGAGAAAGTCGAAAACTCCGGTTTCTGGCCCGGCAGACCCATGACCCGCGCGCCGGTCTTGGGCAGGATGGCGATGATCAGCAGGAAGAAGAAGAAGAAGCCGACGACGACGATGTAGAATTGATTGAACGTCTCCAGCAGGCGGCTGTTGAGGCTGCCCAGCATGCCATTGGCATTGGCCGGAAAGACCAGCGCCCAGAGCACCAGCGCGACCATGATGGATTTGGAGATCAGCGCGATCGGAAGGCTGTTGTCCTTGTAGAAGCCCTCGTCCTGCGTCTTGATGTCCACATCCGTGAAAGGTGGTTTGATACTCATGAACGGTCCCCGCTTGTTGTTTTCTGTCTCGGGTTGTGCGGCATAACTTGCGACTGTTCGCGGCAATGAGATTGTCGCAAGAATGTCATGTAAGCCTGAACTCCCCCCGGTCTCACCACCGTGTCACAGCGGGCTTTGAGATTTAGGGTCCATTAACGGCACAGATTCGACCTATTGCGACCCTTTTTCGCGGGAAACTCCTGATCTGACCTCAGACATCGGAATGTCGCAGAATTTTCTCTGACCTTGCTCTGTGGCCGCATGGGCGGCATTTTGGAAGATCGATTTGCGACATTTTCCAGTGTGACGGGACAACTTTTCAAGCTTTCCTTTGCAGCGCGACGCCCTTTTGCAGTAGTCTCTACGCCCGTCGCCAAGGCGGCGCGAAATCGCGCGACACATCGGCCGGCCAAACGGAAGAAATCGAGCCGGCCACGAGGGGTGTGGGGTGCATAAAAGGAGGGAGAGACGTGTTCAAGAAAATCATGGTACCGGTCGTTCTCGCCCATCAGGGTGATCTTCAGAAGGCACTGACCTGTGCGGCGGATCTGGCCGGCCATTACGGTTCGAAGATCGTCTATGTCGGGGTGACTTCCACGGCACCGGGTCAACTG
>SLDH01000343.1 GCA_007125415.1 Roseovarius sp. | reverse complement strand
CCTGGTGTCCAGCGGGCAGATGCTGGTGCTGATCTCGGGCGGGTTCGATCTGTCGGTGGGGATGGTGATCGCGCTGACCTCGGTGGTGTCGGCGATCACCATGGTGGCGATGCTGCCGTTCTTTCCCGATGCGGTCTGGGTCGCCATCGCCATCGGCGCGCTGACCGGGTTCCTCGTCGCCGCGATGGTGGGCGCGCTCAACGGGATCGGCGTCGCGATCTTCGGCGTCTCGCCCTTCATCATGACGCTGGGCGTGGCCTCGGCGGGCGCGGGGCTGGCGCTGTTCCTGACCGGCGGTGTGCCAGTATCGAACCTGCCCGACGCCTTTGGCGATGTCTTCGGGTTCGGGCGTGTGCTCAACACTCCGGTTCCGGTGATCATCGCGGCAATCGTCGCCGTGCTGATGTGGGTCTACATGAGCCGGATGCGCCCGGGCGCGCAGATCTATGCGGTGGGCGGCAATCTCAAGGCCGCGAACCTCTCCGGCATCGATACGCGCCGCACGCTGATACGCGTCTATGTCATGTGCGCGCTGCTCGCCGGGCTCACCGGCATCCTGCTGACCGCACGGGTGGAAACGGGTGATGCCAATATGGGCAGCAGCATGGCACTCGAATCGATCGCCGCCTGTGTCATCGCGGGGGTGTCGCTGCGGGGTGGCATCGGCCGGGTCGAGAACGTGGTGCTGGGCGGCATCTTCATAATTCTGGTCCAAAACGGGATGAATCTTGCGCAGATCAGCTCTTACATGCAAATGGTGTTACTTGGATTGCTGCTCATCCTCGCAGTGATCTTCGATCAGATACGCTATCGCATGATCATGGGCCAGCGCTGACCCGATCATGAGGGGGCTTCGCCGCAACAAGGGAAATACCTCGTGTTCATGCCCGCTCCGTCCCGTGTTTCCTCAGCCATCGAGATCGAAAACCTGAGCCTCACACAGGGCGGACACCCGGTTCTCGATGGAATCACCCTGTCGATCACCGAGCCGCGCATCGGCATCATCGGGCGGAACGGGTCGGGCAAGACCAGCCTTCTGAGGGTGCTGGCCGGCTTGCAGCGCCCCGATCAGGGGAGCGTGCGCGTGGACGGTGTGGATGTCCTGAATGACCGTGCCGGGGCCATCCGAACGCTGGGCGTGGTCTTTCAGAACCCCGATCATCAGATCATCTTTCCCACCGTCGAAGAGGAAATCGCCTTCGGGTTGACGCAGCTTGGCAGTGACCGTCCGGCGGCCCGGGCGCGCACGCGCGAGATCCTGGCGCGGCACGGACTCTCGGATTGGTCGGAGCGCTCGACACAGGCACTCTCGCAGGGGCAAAGGCAGTATCTCTGCCTGCTGGCCGTGGTTGCCATGGACCCTTCGCTCATCCTGCTGGATGAACCCTTCACGGCGCTTGACCTGCTGACCCGCACACAGCTTTATCGCAGCCTGTTCAAACTCGCCCCGCGGCTCGTCATGGTCACCCATGACACGCAGGTGCTGGAGGGGTTTGACCGCGTGATCTGGCTGGATGAGGGCCGGGTGCGCGAGGATGGTCCGGCACCGGCCATTCTGGAGAGCTTCACGGCCGAGATGATGCGGCTTGCCGAGGGCAGATCATGCTGGCACTGACACTCGAGACACACACCTGGCTGCACCGCATACCCGCCCCGGCAAAGCTCTTTGCGCTCGTGGTGGTCACGGTCCTGCTGCTGCCGGTCACCGATCTGCGCATTACGGGCGGTTTCCTGATCATCGTGACACTGCTCTATGCAAGCCTTGGCGGCATCGCCATACGCGAGGGGGTCCGGCTGTTTCGGCCCATTCTCCTGATCCTTTTGGTGATCCTTGCCTGGCATGTCGTTCTGGGCGAGCCTCGCGCGGGCCTTGTGATCTGCGCGCGGATCCTCGCGCTGGTAGCACTGGCCAATCTGGTCACGATGACGACACGGCTTGACGACATGATCGCCGTTGTCACGTGGTTGCTGAGCCCGCTGCGGCGCTTCGGGCTGGCACCATCCACCTTCGGCCTTGCCGTAGCCCTGACCATCAGGAGCATCCCTGTCGTGCTGATGAAGGCCGAAGCCCTGCGCATGGCGTGGCGCGCGCGTTCTGCGCGCCGGCCCGGCGTTCAGACATTGTTTCCCCTCGCGCTCATGACGCTCGATGATGCCGAACACATGAGCGACGCCCTGCGCGCGCGCAGCGGACTTGCCTCACAAGAGACCGGATGAAAGGACCGTATCATGGAACGCACCGTTACGAGAATTGCCCTCTTTGCCGCGCTGATCGCGGTGCTGGGGCTGTTTCCAAGCTTCATGCTGTTTGCGGGTGTGCCCATCTCGGCGCAGAGCCTCGGTGTGATGCTGGCCGGCACCATCCTGGGTGCGCGGCGCGGCGCGCTGGCGGTGCTCCTTTTCCTTGCGCTTGTCGCTCTCGGCCTGCCGCTTCTGGCCGGCGGACGCGGCGGGCTTGGTGTGTTTGTGGGGCCGACAGCTGGATTTCTCTTCGGATTTCCGGTGGCCGCCTATGTCGCGGGTCTGATCGCGCAGAAGCTGCGCCGGGTTGATCTGCTGGTCTCCGCGACAGCGGGGGCTCTCATCGGCGGTGTGCTGGTGCTCTATGTCTTCGGCGCACTCGGCATGATGCTGGTCACCGAACTGGGTTTTGCGCAGGTGCTGGCGACATTGTCGGTCTTCATTCCCGGTGACATCATCAAGGCCGTTCTCTGCGGCTTTCTGACCCGCAGCATATTCATGGCGAGACCATCACTGGTCGCAACGCGATAGAGCGTTTCGCAAACTCGAGGAAACGCGGCACGATCTCGTCGAAGGGGCCCACGCGCTTGACATGCGAGCCCCTTGCATGGTCCTCTGTCCCTTGCCGTTCGAATGCAGCCTCAAAGAGTTCCTGGTTATGTGCACCTCTCTGATTTATCGTGACTCCGCCGAAAACGCCTACCTGGGACGGACACTGGAGTTGACAGTTGATCTGCCCTATCAGCTTGTCTACTTTCCCGCCGGTTCAGGCTTTTCCTCTGTCGTCGAGGGTCACCCGGCGCTGGAGTATCACAGCCATCATGGTGTTCTGGCGGTGACGATGCCGGGAAGATTCCCCACCGCCGATGCGCCGCTGGGTCTGGGTGACATGAAGATCATCGAGGGTCTGAATGACGCGGGCCTCACCTTCAGCCTGCTGTCCTATCCGGCGGCGGGGGGCTCGCATGCGGCCGTTGCGGCCACGCAGGCGATCCTGTCGGCCTCCGATCTCGGCACCTGGATACTTGGCCAGTTCGCCACCGTGGCCGAGTTGCGTGTCGCGCTCGAAGCGCAACCGGTGATGCTCGAGGCGCTTGCGCTGCTGGGCGGTGTGGAATCGCCTTTTCATTACGTTGTCCATGACGCGGGTGGCGGGTCGCTCGTGATCGAGTTCGACAAGGGCGAGATGAACCTTCACGACAATCCGATCGGTGTCATGACAAACGGGCCGGAGTTCACCTGGCATCTGACGAACATGAACAACTACACGTTCCTCACCAATGTCGACCAATCCAGCGCCAGCTTCGGCGGGTATCGCGCGGTCCAGCCTGATTCCGGCATCGCAACGGCGGGATTGCCCGCATCCAACACGTCGGTCGGGCGGTTCGTGCGTGCCGCCTTCTATGCGCAATATGCCGAAAAGGCGCAGACAGCCGATGAGGCGGTCAGGGTTGTGGGCCACATCATGAACAATTTCGACCGCCCCCGCGGCATCACCATCGATTACCCGAGCGAAGATGGCGGCCACCTCGAGGTGGCCGGGCTGGCCTCGTCCGCAGAAGAACCCTATGCAACGGAATATACCTGCTGGACAAACCTTTCAGATCTTGCGCGCAAGCGGTTTCATTTGCGCAGCTATCAAAGTCTCAATTACGTGCAGTTCGATCTGGCGGCCCTGGCCGGGCCCGGTGTGCCTTGTGTGCTGCCACTGGCTGCGCTCGATGCCCATGCGGGCGATCAGACCGCCCTTCTGATAGAGGCGAAAGCCGCTTGACCTGATCCGCGCGGCCCAGGAGGCGCGTTGCTCAAAAGGCCCGGATTGCAGAGAGGACAAAACCGATGACAGACCGCTCCGACAGCATGGATGACGCGATCTACGGCTCGAGCACGCTGGCGCAACCGCTGCCGAAATCGGGCTTCCCCCTCGCCGAACAGAATCCGCGCCGGGTCTGCGCCACCTTGCGTGACGAATTGATGCTCGACGGGAATGCGCGCCAGAATCTCGCGACCTTTTGCCAGACCTGGGAAGAGCCAGAGGTGCACGAGTTGATGGATGCCTGCATCGACAAGAACATGGTCGACAAGGATGAGTATCCCCAGACCGCAGAGATCGAAGCGCGCTGCGTGCGCATGCTGGCCGATCTGTGGCATGCACCAACGGGGCCGGCGACTGGCTGCTCGACCACCGGCTCGAGCGAAGCCGCGATGCTGGGCGAGCT
>SLDH01000064.1 GCA_007125415.1 Roseovarius sp. | reverse complement strand
TGGGCGATTCACCACTGTGTGACGGATCAGCTGCTTAGGAAGCATGGCAATGAAAACCAGTTACATGCGTGGTTGCCGGAGCTGGCGAAAGGAAAAGCAACGGTTTCATTCGCCTATGGGGAAAAGGGTGCCGGAGTTCACGCCAAAAACTTTGCCACCCGGGCTGAACGGGTTTCCGGGGGATATCGGCTGACTGGCAGAAAAGACTTTTTGACCAATGGGCCCATAGCTTCTGGTTTTGTTGTCTTCGCGAGAACGGACCAAGGAGATGAGAAACTACAACTCACCGCTTTTCTGGTGCCTCAAAACACAAAAGGCTTGAAGATGGGCGAGAGGTTGGATGTGCGAAACATCGCCCCTTCACCCCACTGCACTGTTTTTTTTGATAATTGCTTCATCCCGGACGAAAACCGCTTGGGAGACGAGGGAGAAGCATTCGAAAGAATGATCCGCTCCTGGCGGGAATGGGAAGAAATATACATGATGGGTTTTTTAAGTGGTGCATTGGAACGGCAGCTTAACTTGCTGATCCAATCACTGAAACGGAAAAATGTCGCAAAAACGTCGTTGATTCAAAAGGAAACACACAAAAAAATGGGTCAACTTTGGTCACTGCTGAACGGGATGAAAACCGTCAGTCGGGTAACGGCCCACTCTTTTGGAAAAGCAACGTCGGATTGTGCTGTTGAATCGCTGGACATAGCCTCTCTTGTTTCGGCCTATTCAGATTGGTGTGATGCCTTTCAGGCGCAGGCGGATGAGATGGAAACTTACACCCGGGCGCCACAAATGCCGGAAGGAAAATACCTGAAAGCCGGCATTGCCGACCTGACAGGAATTGGCCGGCGTTTGAAGGAGATCAGGCAAGGAAAAAAAGGTGAGTGGTTGATCAAAAATCTGGACGATGTCGACGATGTCTGATCGTAACAGTCAATTCTGTTTGCGTTAATAAGCCGCTTTATGGGAAATCGTTTCTGGGAGGAATGAGAAGATGCATGTAAATGCACTCCGCTATGTACTGGAGAACTCCATCAATGGGATAGTGGTGCTGGATCATCATAACCAGCTTCAGTTTTTCAACAAACGGGCCGAAGAGATTCTGGGTGTCTCGAATTCCAAAAATGAATGGAATGAAGCCATCCAGCTTTTTCAGAAGGAAATGGCCAAAGCGTTCCCTGATTCTCCTGATTCGAATGGTACCAATATGGAGTTCAATAAACTTCAGTACAAGAACAAAACCCTTGTTGCCAGTTTGATCACCATTCCCAAAAGCATTGAATTTGACGGGAAAGCCTATATTTTTCAGGATGTCTCCAAATATGAGTCCATCGTGGAAGAGATTGGGAAGTATGCAGAATTGAATACACGGCTGGACGCCATTATCCAGTCTTCCTATGACGGCATCTATGTGACAGACGGAGAGGCCAACACCCTGTTGGTCAATAAAGCCTATGAGCGGATCACCGGCGTGAAGGCGGAAGAGGTTATGGGCCGGAACATGAAAGACATTGTGGAAAGTGGAATTATCAACCGTTCCGGATCCTTGCTGGTCATCAGTAAACGAAAACAGGTGACACTGAGACAGGTGATGAAAGCCGGAAAAGAAACACTGATTACCAGTACTCCGGTTTTTTCTCCGGAAGGTGACATAATCTACGTGGTGACCAATGTGCGGGATCTGTCCGAACTGGTGCAGCTGCAGAATGAATTGATGGACAGTAAAGCCCTGAATGAGCGGTACCTTTCGGAGCTGGAACATGTGAAGGGGAAACTGCTGGAGATCCCCGAAATTGTGATCCGTGACCAGCGGATGTACCGTGTGGTGGAGACCATTCTTAATGTGGCGAAAGTGGATTCCACGGTGTTGCTCCATGGAGAAACGGGAGTGGGGAAAGGCCAGTTCACCAGATTGCTGCACCAAAAAAGCAACCGGTCGGAAAACGCATTCATTGAAATCAACTGCGGGGCTATTCCGGCCAGCCTTATTGAATCCGAATTGTTCGGGTATGAAAAAGGAGCTTTCACCGGTGCGCTGGCGAAAGGGAAAATGGGCATGTTTGAACTGGCGGACCAGGGAACCATTGTGTTGGATGAAGTCTCGGAGTTACCACTGGATATACAGGTGAAACTCCTGAAAGTGTTGGAGGACCGGAAAATATTCCGGGTGGGTGGAGAAAAAGCCATTACGGTGGATGTGCGGGTGATCGCGGCCACAAACCGGGATTTAAAAGACATGGTGAACAAAGGCCGTTTCCGGGACGACCTGTATTACCGCCTGAATGTGGTTCCCATTTTGATCTACCCGCTGCGGGAAAGGCCGGATGACATTGTGCCGCTTTGTTTGAAATTCCTGGAAGAGTTTAACCACAAATATGGCATGAAAAAATACTTTGCACCGGAGGCTCTGCGGCGCCTGACCACCTATGACTGGCCCGGAAATGTGCGGGAACTGAAAAACCTGGTGGAACGAATGGTGGCCATTTCGAAGGAAGACCAGATTCCCCTTTCTCTTTTACCGGACCACGTGGTGGATCGAAAGACGGACCCGTCAGTATTGGAAGGGCTTTTGCCAGACGAAAATGCGTTGGATGATCTGACGCTGAAAGAAGCCACCTGCGTATTTGAACGACAGATTATCCACAAAACCGTTGAACGAACAGGTTCAATGAAAAAAGCCTCGGAAATACTGGGTGTGAACCCTTCCACCCTTTATCGGAAACTGAATGGGGAAAGAATACAGTAGCAGATGCGGTGGTAAATTGATGATTATCAGGTGCAAGGAGAAGATCGGAAATGAATTCTTTACAAATCGATTCAGTGAAAATAGAGACGCCTTTGGTTCTGGCTCCCATGGCCGGGATCACAGATTTGCCGTTTCGATCGCTGGTTGCATCCTTCGGTGCCGGGCTTGTGGTGAGTGAGATGATCGCCAGCCAGGAGATCGTGCAGGCCAGACCCGGGGTCCGCGAGAAGGCCGAACTGGGCTTCACACAAGGCAGGACAGCCGTGCAGATCGCCGGGCGGGAAGCCTTCTGGATGGCGGAGGCGGCCCGCATGATCGAGTCCAATGGCGCGCGGCTGATCGATATCAATATGTGCTGCCCGGCCAAGAAGGTGACAAGCAGCAGTGGCACCGGGGCGGCTGGCTCGGCGCTGATGAAGGATCCCGATCATGCGCTGCGCCTGATCGACGCCGTCGTGGGGGCGGTCAAGCTGCCTGTCACGCTCAAGACGCGGCTGGGATGGGATCACGATTGCCTCAACGCGGCAACGCTTGCCCGCAGGGCCGAGGATGCGGGCATCAGAATGATCACCATTCACGGGCGCACCCGTTGCCAGTTCTACAAGGGGCAGGCCGATTGGGCCGCCATCCGCGCCGTGAAGGAGGCCGTGCGTATTCCTGTCATTGCCAATGGTGATATCGTGGGCAGAGCCACGGCGGAAGCGGCCATGCGGCAATCGGGGGCCGCTGGCGTCATGATCGGGCGCGGCGCGCAGGGGCGGCCCTGGCTGCTCGCCGAAGTCGCTCACGCGCTTTTCGGGACAAAGGCACCCGTTATCCCGCAAGGTCGGGCGCTGGTTGATCTTGTCTGCGCCCATTACGAGGAGATGCTGCGTTTTTATGGCCAGAAGCTGGGCCTGCGCGTGGCGCGCAAGCATCTTGGCTGGTACATGGACACAGCCGGAACGGGCCCGCAGCTGCGGCGGGAGATAATGACAGGCGAGACACCCGGTCACGTCCTGTCGCGTCTGCCCGAGGCCATGTGCCAGAGCGAGGCGCAGGCGGCATGACCGAGCTTGACAGTGCGATCTGGGTCTCGCTGCCGACACCGGCCCTCATCCTTGACGCGCAGGACCGCATCACCCGGCTCAACCCCGCGGCAGAAGGCTTTCTGATGAGTTCGGCCAAAGCCGTGATCGGCCAGCCGGTCTGGGACAGGATCAATGTGGACGCCTCGCTGGACGAAGCATTCTTGCGGGCCCGCACCCATGGTGCGCCGCTTTTCGTGAATGATGTGGATGTCGGCACGGGCTTGCGGGCACCCCTGCAGTGCAACCTGCAGATCGCCCCACTCAGCGGGCAGCCCGGCCACATGATCCTGCAGATTTCCCCGCGCGAACTGGCGGGCAGGATCAGCCAGAGTCAATCGGTCCGCTCGGCAGCGCGCTCTGCCATCGGCATGGCCGAAATGCTGGCCCACGAGATCAAGAACCCGTTGGCCGGAATCACCGGCGCCGCGCAGCTTCTGTCGATGAGCCTTGAAGGCGAGGACCGCGAGTTGACCGATCTCATCGTCGATGAGAGCCGGCGGATCGTGGCGCTGCTCGATCAGGTCGAGCAGTTCGGCAATATCAATGCGCCTGTCCTGCGCCCGGTAAACCTGCATGACGTGCTCGACCGGGCGCGCCGGTCGGCCATTGTGGGCTTTGCCGCGCATATGGAGGTGATCGAGGACTACGACCCGTCGCTGCCGCTGGCGCTGGGGGATGCCGATCAATTGCTGCAGGTCGTCCTGAACCTGTTGAAGAATGCATCGGAAGCCGCAGAAGGTTCAGGACAAATCCGGCTTCATACCTATTACGAGCAGTCCTTGCGCGTAAAGCGTGAGGAGGGCCCGGATCAATCCCTGCCGCTCCACATCGAGGTGATTGATGACGGCCCGGGCCTGCCGCCCGAGATTGCGGGGCAGGTGTTCGAGCCCTTCGTATCAGGCCGCGAGAACGGCACCGGGCTTGGGCTGGCGCTGGCGGCTAAGGTTTTATCGGACCATGGCGGATGGCTCTCGGCCAGTTCCGCCCCGGGGCGGACGGTCTTCCGCCTGTCATTGCCACGGGCGATCGAGGAGGAAAACTAGATGGATGGCACGGTTCTGGTTGCGGATGATGACCGAACGATACGCACGGTTCTGACACAGGCGCTCACCCGGGCGGGCTGCCGCGTGCATGCGACAAGCTCGCTGACCACGCTCATGCGCTGGGTGGGCGAGGGCAAGGGCGATGCGGTGATCACGGATGTGATGATGCCGGATGGCAACGGGATCGAGATGTTGCCCAAGATCGCGCAGGACCGGCCCGGCCTGCCGGTGATCGTGATTTCAGCGCAAAACACGATCATGACGGCCATCAAGGCCGAGGAGGCGGAAGCCTTCGATTACCTGCCCAAACCGTTCGACCTGCCCGACATCATGAAACGGACCGCGCGCGCTCTGGAGATGAACGCCCGGCGCGCGCCGGTCACGGCCGAGCCTGAGCCTTCGGATGAATTGCCGCTGATCGGCCGCACGCCCGTCATGCAAGGGGTGTACCGTACTGTCGCACGGATCATGAACGCCAATCTGCCGGTTCTGGTGCAAGGGGAAAGCGGCACCGGAAAGACGCTCATCGCGCGGGCGCTGCACGATCTCTCGGACCGGCGCGCCTTGCCCATTGTCATGGCGACACCGGCGGACCTGACGGATCTGGACGGGCCCGCGAAGCTGATGGCGCGGGCCCGGGGGGGGACGATCCTTCTCGATGAGATTGCGGATTTCAGCCCCGAAGCGCAGGGCCGTGTGGTGCGCATGATGGACGCACCGGGCGAGGATCGCCCACGGTTCGTGGCGACGATGCAAACCCGTGAGGAACATGCCAATGCGCTGCGAGATGACCTCTACTATCGTCTCAACGGTGCCATGATCGACGTGCCGGCGCTGCGCGACAGGGTGGATGACATTGGCCTTCTGGCCGCGCATTTCCTGTCGCGCGCGGAACGCAACGGACAGCCGCCACGCCGTCTGTCGGACCAGGCGCTTGAACTTTTGCGGCGGTATGGGTGGCCCGGCAATGTGCGGCAGTTGCAGAACACCGTGCTGCGCCTCGGGCTTACCGCACAGGGGCCAGAGATCACCGAGCCGGAGGCCCGGTTGGCGCTGAGCGCGCAGCCGCATGCCGGGCCGTCGCTGAACACGGGCTCATCGGCGCCGGTCAACGGCGCGACGGGCGGCGACAGCCTGCAATCGGCTGTGGCCGCTCATATCCAGCGGTATTTCGATCTGCATGGTGAGATGCTTCCCCAGCCGGGCCTCTATGCGCGAATCCTGCGTGAGATCGAGTTGCCGCTGATCGAGATTTCGCTCGATGCGACGGGCGGAAATCAGGCGAAATGCGCCGATCTGCTCGGGATCAACCGAAATACGCTGCGCAAGAAGATCACAGAGCTTGATATTCGCGTGACACGACGCCGCAAGTTGATGTAAAACTGCAACATGCTTGTGGCGTGGATGTGCCAACTGCGCCTTCACCGCCAGATAGTGGGTTCAGCCCAACTGAACACCACGAGGGATAGGGGGAGCGCGTGGCAACAGGGACACGCAGATTGACTTGGGATCATCTGGTCAGGCTCCGTCGCCTGCAGCGGTTGCAGAACCTGGCAACCTTCGGACTCGTGGTTTTGGGTCCGGTACTGGCGCTGGCCACCTATCTGGTGATGGGGCCACTGGACCGGGGGGCCTCGTCGAACGTCCTGCGGCTCGTGCTGCTCGCAGACATGATCTATGTGATCATTGTCGCGGCTCTTGTGTTGCAGCGGGTCATGCGGATGATCGCGGATCGGCGCAAGCGCTCTGCCGGCTCCAGGCTTCACCTGCGCCTGACGGGTGTGTTTACCATCATGGCGCTCATTCCCACGATCACGGTGGCGATCTTTGCGGTCTTCACCGTCAATATGGGGTTGGAAGCCTGGTTCTCGGATCGGGTCGGACGGGTGGTGGACAGTTCGGTCGCCGCCGCGCAGGCCTATGAACAGGAACATCGTGAAGACCTGGTGACGGATGCGCGCATCCTCGCCTCGGTCATCAATGCCACGAAGCGGGCGGCTGTCTTCATCGACGATGGGGACATCCGGCAGGTTCTGTCGCGTGGGCAACGCGAGATCCAGCGCGGGCTGAAACAGGCCTTCGTGATTGATGGCACCGGGGAAATTCGCGCCCGCGGCGAACGTTCCTATCTTTTCGATTACGACCGGCCGAGCATCGCGGAGATCGCACAGGCGCGAACGGAGGGGGTGCTGGTCTTTCGCG
The DNA here is from genome assembly GCA_007125415.1 of Roseovarius sp. Lineage (GTDB taxonomy): Bacteria > Pseudomonadota > Alphaproteobacteria > Rhodobacterales > Rhodobacteraceae > Roseovarius. Next base: position 8,351 of record SLDH01000064.1, on the reverse strand, counting down.
ATTGGGACAATAACGAGTTTCGAGCCTTGCTGCCGCTTGAAGCAATCCCTGACCGTTATCTTTATGTCAGTCGCGAGGTGGATGGCGCGATCCTGAACCTGCTTGACGAGACACAGGAGACAGCCGCCTTCTACAAGCAGCGCGAAAGCGAGCGGGGCCGGGTGCTGTTCGAGTTCGGCCTGCTCTATCTCGGTTTTGCCGTGATCCTTATTCTGGCGTCGATCTGGCTGGGCCTGTGGTTCGCCGAGCGGCTGGCGCGGCCCGTCGGCCGTCTGGCCAGTGCCGCTCAGCGTGTGGGGGAGGGCGATCTGGATGTGCGCGTTCCCGAAGAAGACGGCGATGACGAGATCTCCCAGCTAGGCATCTATTTCAACCGGATGACCCATCAGCTCAAGGGTCAGCGTGACAGGTTGCTGGCCAATACACGGCAGATCGAACGACGGCGAAGGCTGTTCGATTCGGTGCTGGGCTCGGTTACCTCCGGGGTGGTGGGCCTCGATGTGAAGGGGAGGGTCACCTTCGTGAACCGCGCCGCCGAGCGCTTGCTGGATTGGCGCGAGGATCAGCAATCGCTTGCGATCGGCGAGGCCATGCCCGAATTCAGCGCGCTCTTCGAACGGGCGCGCGGCAGTGCCGCCGGCTTCGTGCAGGAAGAGATCAAGGTGACACGGGGTTCAAGACAGGAAAATCTGCTGGTTCGCATCTCGTCGCGGCTGGGCGACAAGGGCAAGCGCGAGGGCTATGTGGTGGCCTTCGATGATGTGACCGATCTGGTCAACGCGCAGCGCATGGCCGCCTGGGGCGACGTGGCCCGGCGCATTGCCCACGAGATCAAGAACCCGCTCACCCCCATCCAGCTTTCCGCCGAGCGCATCAAACGCAAGTTCGGTCGGCATCTGGACGGGCCGCTTGCCGAAGAGCTCGAGCAACTGACCGATGTGGTGGTGCGCCAGACCAATGATCTGCGCCGCATCGTCGATGAGTTCTCGAAGTTTGCCCGCATGCCGGTGCCGGTGACCAAGGAAGAAGATCTCGACCGGCTGGTTCAGGAAGCGGCTCTGTTGCAGGAAAGCGGCCAGCCGGATGTGCGCTTCGAGAAGGAGTTGAACGTGCAGCCTTTGCCGGCACAGGTGGATGCCACGATGATCAGCCAGGCGCTCACCAACCTGCTGAAGAACGCGGGAGAAGCCATTGTCAGCCGTCAGGAAAAAGAGAGAGAGGCAGGAGCGGATCCGGTTATCCGGATCTCCGCGCGGCGAGAGGGCGACGAGGCGGTGATCCGGATTGCGGATAACGGCATCGGACTGCCCGAAGACCGCTCACGCCTCTTCGAGCCCTACATGACCACGCGCGAGAAGGGCACGGGGCTGGGGTTGCCCATCGTCAAGAAGATTATCGAGGAACATGGCGGCAGCTTGTCGCTGGAGGATGCACCGGCCTTCTCGGAAGGCGCGGCATGCGGGGCAATGGCGGTGATCCGTCTGCCCCTGTCGAAATCGGGGAAAGGGGCGGAAACCGCCCCGCTTAAAGAGGCAGTGTGAGGGAGCAATGGGTGATATTCTGATCGTCGATGACGAACGCGATATTCGCGAACTGATCGCGGATATTCTGGAGGACGAGGGATTCAGCACGCGCAGGGCGGGAAATGCCGATGAATGCATGGCTGCGGTCACGCAGGAGAGGCCCGCGCTGCTGATCCTCGATATCTGGCTCAAGGACAGCCACATGGACGGTATCGACATCCTGAAAGTCGTCAAGCGCGACTATCCGGAAGTGCCGGTGGTGATCATCTCGGGCCATGGAAATATCGAGATCGCCGTCGCCGCGATCAAGCAGGGGGCTTATGATTTCATCGAGAAGCCCTTCAACATCGATCAGTTGCTGGTGGTGATCCGGCGCGCCATGGAAACCGCGCATCTGCGGCGCGAGAACATCGCCCTGAGACAGCGCGAGGTGGAACCGGCGGAAATCCTCGGCGAGAGCCCGGCTTTGAGACATCTGCTGAGCCAGTTGGACAAGGTCACGAAATCCAACGGCCGGGTGATGCTTTCGGGGCCCGCGGGCTCGGGCAAGGAATTGGCGGCGCGCTATATCCATGCCCATTCCGCACGCTCCAAGGGGCCGTTCGTGGTGGTTGGGTGCGCCGCGATCGAACCCGAGCGCATGGAAGAGGTGCTCTTCGGCCGTGAAGGCGGCACCCGCGGGATCGAAGAGGGCCTGCTGGAGCAGGCCGACGGGGGGGTGATCTATTTCGATGAGGTGGCGGACATGCCGCTCGGAACACAGTCCAAGATCCTGCGCGTCCTCGTCGATCAGACCTTCCTGCGTGTCGGCGGATCCGAGAAGGTCAAGGTGGATCTGCGGGTCATCTCCTCCACCAATCGCGATCTCGAGGCCGAGATCGCGGCGGACCGTTTTCGCCGGGAGCTGTTCCACCGGCTCAATGTCGTGCCGATCACCGTGCCTTCGCTGCAGGAGCGGCGGGAGGACATTCCGCTGCTGGCGGAGCATTTCATAGAGATGTTCAACAAAAGCCAGGGCCTGCCCCTGCGCAAGCTCGGCGACGAGGCGGCCACGTTCTTGCAGACGATGGAATGGCCGGGCAATGTGCGCCAGTTGCGCAACATGATCGAGCGTGTGCTGATCCTCGGGGATGGCAATGGACCCATCGCCGTGAGCGAGTTGCCCGGCGAGAGCGACATGCCGGTGGATATGGGGCGGGTCGTCCTGTCGGGGACAATTGCGACAATGGCCCTGCGCGAGGCGCGCGAGGCTTTCGAGCGGGAGTATCTGCTGACGCAGATCAACCGGTTCGGCGGCAATGTAAGCCGCACCGCCGAGTTTGTCGGCATGGAACGCTCGGCCCTTCATCGGAAGCTCAAATCGCTCGGGGTGGTCACCGGCTCCAAGATGGTGCAATCGGCATGAGGGCCCCGGGCGGGGTCATTCGAGTATTTTTGGCAAAATGAAGATCAGCCCGGCAACGGGCGGGGCCATGATCAGGGGCTCTTGCCAAGGCCGGGTGTGACGATCTGCCAGCCACCGCCCCGAAGGCGGACAGCGCAGGACTCTTGTGTCAGGGGTGGCAAGACCTGGGATTGAGAAAGCAGGACGTTTTCGGCGATCTGCGATGAGCAGGACGGCAGACTGATCCTCTGATAGCCTTTGGCGATCATGCAGTTGCGCTCGAAATTGCGGCGGGTGTCTTCATTCGCGTCATAGGTTTCCCAGCGATCCGGCGTCACCTGCACCCAGATGGTGGAACAGTTGCCCGCCGCATCGCAAATCCGGCGTGGCTCGCGCGTTCCGGGGATGAAACGGGTGCGGTTGTCCACCGGGACGGCGCGGACCCCGTCGAGGCCACATTGGGCCTCATCGCTCAGCAGGCGCTGAACGGGTGCGCCTTGCTTGTAGTAGAGCCCTGGCGGGCCACAGGCCGCAACAAGGAACAGAGCAACAACCATTGCCGGGATGCGTGTCATGACGAGGCCCTTTCGCTTCGGGGACAAACAGATTGACCCTGTCACACTCATCTGTCATTCAATCTGCTCAGACGATTTGAGGCAAGCCCCATGAAAGTCATCATCTGTGGCGCCGGGCAGGTGGGCTGGCAGATCGCGCGGCACCTCTCGGGCGAAAACAATGATGTGACGGTCGTGGACAACAATCCCGATCTGGTCCGGCGCGCTGCCGATACGCTGGATGTCCAGGGTCTTGCGGGATTCGCCAGCTATCCCGATGTGCTCGACCGTGCCGGCGCGCGGGATGCTGACATGATCATCGCCGCGACCTATTCGGACGAGGTCAATATCGTGACCTGTCAGGTGGCACATTCGGTCTTCGATATCCGGCGAAAGATCGCCCGGCTGCGCAGCCAGTCCTATCTCGATGCAATCTATGCCGATCTCTATCGCGAGGAGCATCTGCCGATCGACGTGGTGATCAGCCCCGAGCGCGAGGTGGCGGAAGCCGCCCTGCAGCGCCTTGCCGCGCCTGCGGCTTTTGATACCGAGCGCTTCCTCGGGGGCAGGGCGCAGCTTATGGGGTTGCGGATCGCTCCGGATTGCCCGGTGATCAATACGCCGTTGCGCCAGTTGAGCGATCTTTTTTCGACCCTGCGTGTCATGGTGCTGGCGATCCGCCGGGAAGGCCGGCTTTTTGCCCCCGAGGCGGGAGACCAGCTTTTCGCCGGCGACGAGGCCTATGTCTTTGCCCCGGTCGAAGACATTCCGCGCACTCTCGAAGTATTCGGAAAGTCCGAACGCAAGCAGGAGCGGATTGTGATCGTGGGGGGCGGCAATATCGGCTTGGCGGTTGCGCGCGCGCTGGAGACGGGCCCCACCCGGATACGTACAAAGATCATCGAAAGGAACCGCAAGATTGCCGAGATTGCTGCCGACAGCCTGGAGCGGACCATTGTGCTGCATGGCGACGGGCTGGATTCTGCCTTGCTCGATGAAGCCGGGATCAGCCGGGCCGATAGCATTCTGGTTGTCACTGATGATGACAAGACCAACATGCTGACGGCCGTGCGCGGCAAGGCGGCCGGCTGCCCCATGGCCATTGCCCTCATCAACGACCCCACGCTGGTGCCCTTGCTCGATCCGCTTGGAATCGATGCCCATATCAACCCGCGCGCCACCACCGTCAGTTCGATCCTGCGCCATATCCGCCGCGGTGGGGTTCGCGCGGTCTATTCGATCGGGGATGCGGAAGGCGAGGTGATCGAGGCGGATGTGATGCCCACCTCGTCGCTTGCGGGGGCGGCCATTCGCGAGATCGATTTCCCCGAAGGTGTTCTCGTGGCGGCGGTCAAGCGCGGTGACAAGATCCTCAAGCCGGGCGGCGAACTGCGCATCGAAGCAGGAGACGTGATCGTGATTTTTGCGATGGCGTCGGATGTGGCACAGGTGGAGCAACTGTTGCAGGTCTCCATGGATTACTTCTGACGCCGATGCTGACACGGCTGCTCTCCTTCCCGCTGATCCTGGTTCTTTCGGCTGTTGCGGCCCTGATGATGCTTTTGCCGATGCTGGACGGACTCATGCGCGGGGATCAGGGCGTTGCGCGGGCCTTCGGCGCGTCTTCGGTTCTGGGGCTGGCGCTGGTGGTGGCAATCGGGCTTTCGATATCGGGGCGTCAGCGGCGGGACAAGAGCGACTTTTCCAATCTTGTCTCGCTTTTCATGGCCTATCTTGTCCTGCCGGTGTTTCTGGCCGTGCCGTTTTACGAAGCTCTGGGCACGACGAGCTTTCTCAATGCCTATCTCGAAATGGTCTCGGCGATCACCACCACCGGCTTGCCTATCTTCAATCCCGAGCGGCTGGGAGACAGCCTGCATCTCTATCGCGGGCTCGTGGCCTGGCTGGGCGGACTGTTCCTCTGGATCGCCGCCGCGGCCATTCTGGCGCCGATGAAACTTGGCGGTTTCGAGATCACGGCGAATGCCGAGCCCGGCCAGACAGACACCAATCTGGACCGCTTCCAGCGCGCCACTGCCGAGCGGCGGTTGCTTTTGATCACCCTGCGGCTGGCCCCTGTCTATATCGCGCTGACGGGCGCGCTGTGGATCATGCTGATGCTGGCAGGCGAGCGCGCGCTGGTGGCGGCGGTCCATGGCATGTCGATCATGGCCACAAGTGGTATCTCGCCGGTTGGGGGCATCGAAAACGGCGTGGCCGGCATCGGCGGCGAAATGGTGATGTTCCTGTTCCTGTTCTTCGCGCTGTCGCGGTTGACCTTTTCGTCGGACACGCGGGTTTCGCAGCGCGCCAGCATCTTCGCGGACCCCGAATTCAGGCTCGCGATGGTGCTGGTCGCGATCACGACCCTCATCCTCTTTGCGCGGCATTGGACGGGCGCCTTCGAGGTGGACGACACGAGCAACCTGAGCCTTGCGCTGCGGGCGCTTTGGGGGGCGGCCTTCACGGCACTTTCCTTCCTGACGACCACCGGCTTTCAGAGCGCGGACTGGACGGCGGCGCAGAACTGGTCCGGGCTGGGCACGCCCGGGCTCATTCTGCTGGCCCTGTCCCTTGTGGGCGGTGGGCTCGCAACTACGGCGGGCGGAGTGAAGCTCTTGCGCATATACGCGCTCTATCTCAACGGGCAGCGAGAACTGCAGCGCCTTGTGCATCCGTCATCGGTGGGGCCATCCGGGCTTGGCAACCGGCGTATGCGCCGTGACGGCGCCTATGTCGCATGGTTGTTCTTCATGGTCTTCGCGATGTCGCTGGCGGTTGTCACCGCGCTCTTCGCCGTATCCGGTCAGGGCTTCGAGGCGGCATTGATCCTCACGATCTCGGCCCTCTCGACAACCGGCCCGCTGGTCGCTGCCGCCGCAGAAACACCGATCCGTCTGCTGGAGCTGACACCGGGGGCCAAGTTTGTGTTGTGCGGTGCGATGGTGCTTGGCCGAATAGAAGCTCTCGCGATCTTCGCGCTCTTCAACCCGCAGCTCTGGCGGGAGTGATCCTGTCTTGAAGCGGCCGGTAAAGGGCTTCATTTTGGGGTGGAAAACCCCCGCTCGTGTCGCCATACTCGCAGCGAGGGAGAGTGGCGGCCGAAAGCTGGCCGCGCGCAAGAACAAAGGTTGAATGAACGATGGGAAATGACCGACAAAACCTGCAGGACGCGTTTCTGAATCAGGTGAGAAAAACCAAGATTCCGGTCACGGTATTTCTGATAAACGGCGTGAAACTGCAGGGCGTGATCACCTGGTTCGATAATTTCTGCATCCTGCTACGCCGCGACGGACAGTCGCAGCTTGTCTACAAGCATGCGGTTTCCACGATCATGCCGTCGCAGCCTGTCAATCTTTATGACGGTGACGACGCCACCTGATGGATGTGCAGACGCCTTCGGAGACACGCGCCTGGGTGCTGCATCCGGATATCCCGACGAGTGACACCACGCGCGACCCGGCACTTGCTCTGGACGAGGCCGTGGCCCTGGCGCGTGCCCTGCCTGATCTGGATGTGGCAGGGGCCGATATCGTAAGGCTGCGCCAGCCCCATCCGGGCACGCTTTTCGGCAAGGGCAAGCTGGAGGAATTGAGCACGCGCTTCAAGGCCGACGAGATTGAGCTGGTGCTGATCGACGGCCCGGTCACCCCGGTTCAGCAGCGCAACCTGGAACGCGCCTGGGGCCTGAAGCTGCTGGATCGCACGGGGTTGATCCTCGAGATTTTCAGTGACCGCGCCGCGACGCGTGAAGGGGTATTGCAGGTGGAGATGGCGGCGCTGAGCTATCAGCGCACGCGGCTCGTGCGGGCCTGGACGCATCTGGAGCGACAGCGCGGGGGGCTCGGCTTTGTCGGCGGTCCGGGTGAGACGCAGATCGAGGCGGACCGCCGGGCGATTGACGAGCAACTGGTGCGTTTGCGCCGCCAGTTGGCCAAGGTGGTCAAGACCCGCAGCCTGCACCGGGCGGCCCGCGCGAAGGTGCCTTTTCCCATCGTCGCGCTTGTGGGTTATACAAATGCGGGAAAATCCACGCTCTTCAACAGGATAACCGGGGCAAACGTGCTGTCGAAGGACATGCTCTTCGCGACGCTCGACCCGACCATGCGCAAGATCGAATTGCCGGGCGGGGGGCCACAGATCATCCTGAGCGATACGGTGGGATTCATCTCCGATCTGCCGACCGAGCTTGTGGCCGCCTTCCGCGCTACGCTGGAGGAGGTGCTGGAGGCCGATCTCATCTGCCATGTGCGCGACATCTCGCATCCCGAAAGCGAAGAGCAGGCACGCGACGTTCAGGCGATCCTGGAGAATCTCGGCGTGCTTGAGAGCACGCCGCAGATCGAACTGTGGAACAAGCTTGACCTGCTGGACCCCGAGGCCCGCGCCGCCATTCTGACACGCGCGGACCGCCGCGAGGATGTCCTGCCGATCTCCAGCCTGACCGGCGAGGGCATCGAGGCGCTGGTCGAGATGATCACCACCACCCTTGCAGGCAAGACCGTGGAGGAAAAGCTCCAGCTTGGTTTCGCCGATGGGCGCAAGCGTGCATGGCTCTATGATCGCGGGCTGGTGGAGAACGAGACGCAGGATGAAAAGGGCCATATCCTGACCGTGCGCTGGAATGCGATGCAACGCGCGCAGTTCGAAACCGTCTGACGGATTTTCCGGTCGCCGGGTTCAGTTGCCGGGTTCGAGGGCGATCGCCAGAATGATAGGCCTCAACCGATGATCTGGTTGAGGGTCTTGCTGGGGCGCATGACAATCGCCAGTTTTTGCGTGTCCGGATGATAATAGCCGCCGATATCTGCGGGCGTTCCCTGTGGAGCGGCCAGTTCGGCAAGGATCTGCGCTTCATTCACCGCCAGGGCCTCTGCTACCGGGGTCATT
>SLDH01000224.1 GCA_007125415.1 Roseovarius sp. | reverse complement strand
GGTGCGGATCCTGTTGACGGTGCTGGTCATGGCGGGCTCTGCCCGATGGGTGCATAAGGGGCTGTGATCCGCCGGGGGCTGCGGCGCGCCACAGCATGTTGCGCCAAATCGGTTTCATCCCCGCCCGGGCGTTCGCATGCCCTGTCATCGGAAAGAGGTGAACCCGATCAAATGCGACACGCGATAGAAGAGGGTGGCGCACGACCCTGGGTGGGCGCCTTGGTACGCTGGGGCGACTGTGCTCTATGCCAGCCAAGACCTTCTGACCGTTGTGCTTCTTGCAATGTTGCAATGCGCACTCCCGGGGGAGGCCCGGGGGAGGGTCGGGCGCCGCCCGGGCTGGTCGCCCGGGCGAGACGATGGGGCAAGCGTGGCGCGAAGCAGTTTTCCGGCTCAACGCGCCTGAAGGGGGGTGTCAGGCACCTTCTCAGCATCCTGTTAACCCGGATCCGGCGTTAGCGCCCGGGCCGAAGGCTCACGCGGCAGCGCGCTCGAGCGCGGGATAGCGCGCGCCAAGGGTCAGGCCGCGCGCCACATAGGAGATGAGCAGCGCCACCCAGAGCCCGTGATTGCCCAGAAGCGGGATCAACGCCAGCACCGCGAGGATATAGATCACCAGCGAGACCGCCATCATGTCGCGCATGTCGCGGGTGCGCGTGGCACCGATGAAGATCCCGTCGAGCATCCAGGCGCTCAGGCCCAGCAAAGGCGCCAGCGCCATCCACACGAGGTAGCTGCGCGCCGCGCTGCGCACCTCGGGAGAGGTGGTCATGATGTCGATGATCCATCCGCCCGCAAACCAGAAGGCGAGCGCCATGAGCGCCGTGATCATCAGCCCCCAGAGACTGGCAAGGATCGCCGCCTGTCTGAGCCGGGCACGGGCGCGCGCGCCCACCGCCTGCCCCACAAGCGCCTCGGCGGCAAAGGCGAACCCGTCGAGCGCATAGCCGGTGAAATGCAGGAACTGCAACAGAACCTGATTGGCCGCCAGGGTCACATCGCCGAAACGCGCGCCCACAAAAAGGAAGGACACGACGATCCCTTCGAGCATGAAGGAGCGTTGCAGGATATGGCCATTGACCGTGCCCATCCGCTTGAGCGCCTCGGGCTCGAATACCCGTGGCCAGTCCGTGGCGGCCGGCTTGCGCAGCGCGGCACGGCAGAGCCAGAGCCCCATGGCAAGCCCGCTCCATTCCGCCAGGAACGTGGCCAGCGCCACCCCCTCGACGCCCCAGCCCAGGCCCAGCACGAACCAGACGCTCAGCGCCGCATTCAACCCGTTCATCCACAGTTGCAGGGCAAGAACGGCGCGGGTGCGCTCCAGCGCGATGAGCCAGCCGGTGATCCCGAAAGTGGCGATCATTGCCGGCGCGCTCCAGATCCGGATCGTCATGTAAGCGCGCGCAAGCTCTTCCACGGCGTCACTTGTGGGTGCCAGCATGAAGGCCCCGGCGAAGATCGGCCATTGCAGGGCGACGAGCGCCACCCCGCCGGCGGCGGCGATGATCAGCGCCCGGGTCAGCAGGGCCGCCACCTCGCCGGTCCGGCCCGCACCATGCGCCTGGCTGGTCAGGCCGGTGGTGCCCATGCGCAGGAAGCCGAACATCCAGTAGATCGCCGTCAGAATGACCGATCCGATGCCCACCGCACCGATGGGCGCGGCCTCGCCCAACTGGCCCACCACGCCGGTATCCACCGCACCGAGGATCGGCACGCTGATATTGGCCAGCACGATGGGCCCGGCGATCCTGAGCACGCGGGCATGGGTGATCGGGCCTTGCGCGGCGGCGGTGTCAGCCATCCTGGCGCGGCATCACGAAATGCCCCGTCGCCTGCGCGAAGGGGCGCGCGCGATTGTCCTGCCAGGCTTCGACATGCACCGAGGCATAGCGGCGCCCCGAGCGCGCCACCTGCGCGCGCGCATAGGCGTCACGCGGCAACCCGGTGCGCAGGTAATCGACGGTGAAACCCACGGTCTTGGGCAGGCGCGGCAGCTTGCCCGCGGCCAGCGCCTCCACCTCCAGCGCGCCGCTTTCGATCTCGCTCCACAGGAGCGACCAGCTGAGCCCGATGATGGCGGTCATCTCCAGAAAGGCCGCTGTCGCCCCGCCATGCAGGGCCGGCAGCACCGGGTTGCCGATGAGCGTGTCGGAGAACGGCATCACGGCTGTCAACTCGTCCCCCCGCCGCTCGAACTCGACCCCCAGAAAGCGGATATAGGGCACCCCCTCCACCAGCGCCTTCAGCGCGGCATCGCGCCGTTGCTTCACGACCTGCACGGGCTCCGGGCGGGGGCGCGCCATCAGGGGGCCTCCACCGTGAAGGTGCCGGTGGCGGTGGCCACGGGCCGCGCGTCATCGCCGTCCACCGCATGGGCCCGCACGAAGGCCACCGAGCGGGTGACATGAAAACATTCCGCCACCGCCCTGATCGCCTGTCCGGGGGTGGCCGGGCGCATGTAGTCGATCCGCAGGTCGATCGTGGCGCTGGTGCCGGGATTGTCCGGATGGCTCATCGCCGCCGCCCCGCAACAGGTATCCATCAGCGCCGAGACGGCCCCGCCATGAATGACGCCCGTATCCGGATCGCCGATGAAACGCGGATCATAGGCCATCGCGAAGGTGGCCTGCCCCGCGCCCACGTCGAGCACCTCCATGCCCAGCGCCTTCGCATGGGGCAGCGCGCCGAAAAACTGGCGGATCAGCGCTTCTTTCCGGTCTTGATCCTGCGTGCTCATCGCTGGCCCCCATCCGTCATTTGCCCCTTATGGGGCGCAAAGCGGCGGCACTGCAAGAGGCCCCGCGCCCGCATGCGGGCGCTGCTCCCTGTTGCCCTGCAGGGCAGATCGGCTTAGGCTCGAAGGTGGAGGGAAGCCTGACATGAGCGAAACACGCCTGTCCTTCAAGGAAATGTGCGAAAAATTCGAAGTGACCGCGCGCACCCTTCGCTATTACGAGTATATCGAATTGCTCCAGCCCGAGCGCGAAGGCCGCTCGCGCTTCTACGGCCCGCGCGAGGTGGCACGCCTGACGCTGATCCTGCGCGGGCGGCGCTGGGGATTCGCCCTCGAGGAAATCCGCCAATGGCTGCTCATCTACGAGAAGGAAGGCACGCAATCCCAGTTGCGCAGCTGGATCGATCTTGCCGACCGGCAACTGGTGGAATTGCAAAGCCAGAAGGAGCAGCTCGAGCGCTCCATCTCGGAGCTGAAGGCCGTGCGCGACGAAAGCGCGAAATCGCTCGAGTAGCGCGCGGATCGGCCGTCAAGGGCAAGTCGGCGGGTTTGAAAATTACCCCGTTCGCACATTTACCTTTCTTGATCTTACGTCACCCTGAAAGTGACGTGACGTCCGGGTTACGTAAACCACGCGTCCCGTTGTAATCCCGTGGAGACAGTCACAGGTGGGTGTCATGAAACCATGCTATCCGCCTGCTTGAGGACCGAGATGAACGACGATCTGATGACCATTCGCGAAATGTGCGACACTTTCGGCGTAACGCCACGCACCTTGCGCTTCTATGAGGCGAAGGAACTGCTTTCGCCCCGGCGCGTGGGCCAGAAGCGGCTCTTCACCCGACGTGACCGCGCGCGGCTGAAACTCATTCTGCGGGGCAAGCGCTTCGGCTTCAGCCTTGAGGAGCTGCGCCAGTTGCTCGATCTCTATGATCGTAGTGACCGACAGGAGACACAGATCGCCACCGCCTATGCGCTGGCCGAACGCCGCCTGGCTGAAATGGAGCGCCAGCGCGCGGAACTCGACAGCGCCATCAGCGACCTGCGCGAGCAGATGCGATGGGGGTTCAAGATACTCGGCGATTTCAAGAAACCCCGCCGCGCCGCCGGATAATTGCAGCGGCCCCCGAGACACGCACCGACAGGGAGACCCCGATGCCCAGCTACACCCCCCCGACCCGCGACATGCAATTCGTGCTGCACGATGTGCTCAGGATCAGCCAGACCGATACACCGGGCTATGCCGAGCTTGACCCCGAGTTCACCTCCGCGGTGCTCGATGAGGCGGGCAGGCTGGCCTCCGAGGTCCTCGCTCCGCTGAACACCGTGGGCGACACCGAAGGCTGCCGGCTGGAGAACGGCGTGGTGCGCACGCCCGAGGGCTTCCGCGAGGCGTTCGAGCAGGTCAAGGCGGGCGGCTGGCCCGGGATCGACCTGCCGGAGGAATTCGGCGGGCAGAACATGCCCTATATCATGGGCACGGCCGTGGGCGAGATGTTCTCGGGCGCCAATCAGGCCTTCACCATGTATCAGGGCCTCACCCATGGCGCCGCAAGCGCCATTCTCGCCCATGGCACGGACGCGCAGAAGGCCACCTACCTGCCGCGGATGACCGCCTGTGACTGGACCGGCACCATGAACCTCACCGAGCCCCATTGCGGCACCGATCTGGGGCTCATGCGCACGAAGGCCGAGCCGCGGGACGATGGCAGCTATGCCATCACCGGGCAGAAGATCTTCATCTCCTCGGGCGAGCATGACATGGCCGAGAACATCATCCACCTCGTGCTCGCCAAGATCCCCGGCGGGCCGGAGGGCATCAAGGGTGTGTCGCTCTTCATCGTGCCGAAATTTCTGGTGAATGAAGACGGCTCGCTGGGGGCGCGCAATGGCGTCTCCTGCGGCAAGATCGAAGAGAAGATGGGCATTCACGGCAATGCCACCTGCGTGATGAATTACGATGGCGCCACGGGCTATCTGCTGGGCGAGATGCACAAGGGCATGCGCGCCATGTTCACCATGATGAACGAGGCGCGCATCGGCGTAGGGATGCAGGGCCTCGCGCAGGCCGAGATCGCCTATCAGAACGCGCTGGCCTATGCCAGGGACCGCCTGCAGGGCCGCGCCGTGACCGGCGCTGAAAACCCCGATGGCCCGGCCGACCCGCTGATCGTGCATCCCGATATCCGCCGCAGCCTGATGGACCAGAAGAGCTTCATCGAGGGCGCGCGCGCCTTTCTGCTCTGTGGCAGCCAGATGATCGACCAGTCGCATCGCGGCAAGGATGCGCAGGCCGAAGGCATGGTCAGCCTGCTCACCCCGGTCATCAAGGGGTTTCTGACCGATGAGGGCTTCGACATGACCATCCTCGCCCAGCAGATCTATGGCGGGCATGGCTATATCGAGGAATGGGGCATGTCCCAATATGCCCGCGATGCGCGGATCGCGATGATCTATGAAGGGGCGAACGGCGTGCAGGCGCTCGATCTGGTGGGCCGCAAGCTCGCGCAGGATGGCGGCAAGCATGTCATGGCCTTCTTCGAGACGGTCAAGACCTTCCTCAAGGAGAACGAAGACAACGAGGCGCTCAGGGCCGATTTCCTCGACCCGTTGAAGGCGGCCTCGAAAGACCTGCAGCAGGCGGGCATGTTCTTCATGCAGAACGGCATGAAGAACCCCAATGCCGCGCTGGCGGGATCTTACGATTTCATGCATCTTTTCGGGCATGTCTGCCTCGGGCTGATGTGGGCGCATATGGGCAAGGCCTGTCATGAGGCACTGGGCAACGGCACCACGGACCGCGCCTTTCATGAGGCGAAGCTCGCCACCGGGCGCTACTACATGGCGCGCCGCCTGCCGGCCACGAAGATGCATCTTGCCCGGATCGAAAGCGGCGCGGATACTGTGATGGCCCTGACCGCCGATCAGTTCTGAGGAGCCGCCCGATGCCCAAACGCCTGCGCCTGACCCGCCGCTTCACCGTCGCCATGAGCGAGGATGGCTACCGCCGCCTGCGCCGCTTTGCCGATGAGGCGGGGCTCGATGAGGGCGAGGCGCTGTCCTTCGTTTTCGAGAATTTCGACAGCATCATGGATGAAGGGGCGTTCATGCAGCGCATTCGCCTTTTCAATTCGGAACTCGAAGCCCGCAAGAAATAACGGAGCCGCACCCATGTCCTCCTGGATGACGGAAGAACATCAGATGCTCGGCGAGATGACCGCCGATTTCATCAACCGCGAATGGCGGCCGCATTTTGCGCGCTGGCGCCGTGCGGGCATCATGGACCGCGAGATCTGGCAGCAGGCCGGCGCGCTTGGCCTGCTCTGCCCCTCGGTGCCCGAGGAATATGGCGGCGCGGGGGGCGATTTCGGCCATGAGGCGGTGATCTGCATCGAACAGGCCCGCGCCAATATCGCCAGCTGGGGCAATCCGATCCATTCGCCCATCGTGGCGCATTACATCCTCGCCTATGGCTCGGAAGAGCAAAAACAGCGCTGGCTGCCGCGCATGGCCTCCGGAGAACTTGTGGGCGCGCTCGCCATGACCGAGCCCGGCGCAGGCTCGGACCTGCAGGGGCTGAAGACAAGGGCGGTCCGCGAGGGCAATTCCTATCGCCTCTCCGGCCAGAAGACCTTCATCACCAATGGCCAGCATGCCAATCTGATCATCGTGGCCGCCAAGACGGACCCCGGCGCGGGCGCGCGCGGCATTTCCATGGTGGTGGTCGAGACCGATGGCGCGACAGGCTTCTCGCGCGGGCGCAATCTGGAAAAGCTGGGCAATCACGCCGCGGACACCTCGGAGCTTTTCTTCGACAATGTGGAAATTGCGCCCGAGAACATCCTGGGCGGCGAGGAGGGGCGCGGCTTTTACCAGATGATGCAGCAATTGCCGCAGGAGCGGCTGGTCATCGCCTGTGGCGCGCAAGGCGCGATCGAAGGCGGCGTGGCGCGCACCATCGCCTATTGCAAGGAGCGCCGGGCCTTCGGCACACCGATCCTCGATTTTCAGAACACCCGCTTCAAGCTCGCTGAATGCCAGACCAAGGCCGCCGTCTGCCGTGCTTTCCTTGATGCCTGCATCACCGAACATCTGGAAGGCGCGCTCTCGGTGGAGAGGGCGGCGATGGCCAAGTATTTCATCACCGACACGCAAGGCGAGGTGCTCGATGAATGTGTGCAGCTTCATGGCGGGTATGGCTACATGGCCGAATATGACATCGCCGAGATGTGGGCCGATGCCCGGGTGCAGCGCATCTATGGCGGGACCAACGAGATCATGAAAGAGCTGATTTCGAGGGCGTTCTGACCATGGCGGATGCCGCGCATCATGGCAGCTTCGGGACGCTCCGCGGGGGGTATTTCTGCCAAGAAGAAACCCGGGCCTTGGCTTTGAGCGTCCCGGGGCGTGCGTTGCAGCAGATACCGTTGAAACCCAAGAGATTGCAGCCTTGCCGACGCGGGCTGAGAAGGAGAGAGAAATGACCGACGCCTATATTTTCGACGCCATTCGCACCCCGCGCGGCAAGGGCCGCAAGGACGGGGCGCTGCATGAGGTGACCGCATTGCGGCTATCGGCGCAGGTGCTGGACAGCCTCAGGGCGCGCAACGCACTGGAAGGGCATGCCGTGGAAGATGTGATCTGGGGCAATGTCACGCAAGTCAAGGAGCAGGGCGGCTGCCTGGCGCGCAGCGCCGTGCTGGCCTCCGGGCTTGACGAGCGCATTCCGGGGCTTTCCATCAACCGCTTCTGCGCCAGCGGCATGGAAGCGGTGAACCTTGCGGCCAATCAGGTGCGCGCCGGGGCGGGCGAGGCCTATATCGCGGGCGGTGTCGAGATGATGAGCCGCGTGGCCATGGGCAGCGACGGGGCCGCCATCGCCGTGGACCCCGATGTGGCCATGGAGCGGTATTTCGTGCCGCAGGGGATTGCCGCCGATATCATCGCCACGGAATATGGCTTCAGCCGCGACGAGGCCGATGCGCTGGCGGTCGAAAGCCAGCGCCGCGCCAAGGCCGCCTGGGACGAGGGGCGCTTTGCGCGCTCCGTCACTCCCGTCACCGATCAGAACGGGCTGACGATCCTCGAGCGTGACGAATACATGCGCCCGGGCACCGACATGCAGACCCTGGGCGCGCTCAACGCCTCGTTCCTGCAGATGGGGGAGGTGATGCCGGGCTTCGATGCGGTGGCGAAGCTCAAATACCCGCATCTGGAGCAGATCGAGCATGTCCATCACGCGGGCAACAGTTCGGGCATCGTGGATGGTGCCGCAGGCGTTCTGATCGGCTCGAAAGCCTTTGGCGAGCGGTGGGGGCTCACGCCGCGCGCGCGCATCCGCCAGACCTGCAAGATCGGCACCGACCCCACGATCATGCTGACGGGCCCCGTGCCCGCCACCGAGAAAATCCTTGCCGATGCGGGCATGGAGATCGGCGATATCGATCTGTTCGAGGTGAACGAGGCCTTTGCCGCCGTTGTCCTGCGGTTCCAGCAGGCCTTCGGGGTGGACCCGGAGCTTGTGAACGTGAATGGCGGGGCGATTGCCATGGGCCACCCGCTGGGGGCCACGGGCGCCATCATCATCGGCACGCTGCTTGACGAGCTCGAGCGCCGCGACCGGGAGGTGGGGCTTGCCACGCTCTGCATCGCCTCGGGCATGGGGGCCGCGACCATCATCGAGCGGGTCTGATGCCGAAGATCGATCTCTCCGCGCTCGTGCCACGCACCGGGTCCATCTATCCCGCCCCCCATGCTGTCGAAATGGCTGGCCGGAGCAGCCTGCGCGTGGGCGATGCCGGCGGGCTGACGCAGTTCGGCGCGAATATCGTGATCCTGGCACCGGGCGCAAAATCCTCGCTGCGCCACTGGCACGAAACACAGGATGAATTCGTGATGGTGATCAAGGGCACCTGCACCCTGATCGACGATGCGGGCGCGCATGAGATGCGCGCGGGTGACTGCGCGACGTTCAAGGCCAGCGTACCCGATGGCCATCACTTCATCAATCGAAGCGGGCAGGAAGCGCGCTTTCTCGTGATCGGCACACGCACCGGGACCGACACCTGCTGGTACAGCGATACCGACCTCAAGGTGACCATCACCGCCGATGGCAACGACTTCACCCACAAGGACGGCACACCCTACAAGGGAGACATGAAATGACCGATTTCACCATGAAGAAAGACGATGATGGCGCGGCCGTCATCACCTGGGACGTTCCGGGAAAATCCATGAACGTGATGTCCATGGAGGCCTGGCCGCTGCTCGACAGCCTCATTGACGACGCACTGGCGGATGACGCGGTGAAAGGCATCGTGATCACCTCCGGCAAGGAAGGCAGCTTTGCCGGGGGCATGGATCTCAACGTCATCGCCCGGATGAAGGAAGAGGCGGGCGACGATCCGGCACGGGGGCTTTTCGAGGGGCTGATGCGCACCCATGCCATCCTGCGCAATATCGAACGCGCCGGGATGGACGACAGGAACAAGGGTGGCAAACCCATCGCCGCCGCCCTGCCCGGCACGGCGCTGGGGATCGGGCTGGAGATACCGCTGGCCTGTCACCGCATCTTTGCCGCCGAAAACGCATCGGCGAAGATCGGGCTGCCCGAGATCATGGTGGGCATCTTTCCCGGCATGGGCGGCACCACACGGCTGGTGCGCAAGCTGGGCGCGATGGGGGCCTCGCCGCTCCTGCTCGAAGGCAAGCTGAACGATCCGGCGGGCGCGAAGCGGGCGGGCCTTGTCGATGAGGTGGTGCCCGCCGATCAGCTTCTCGAGGCGGCGCGCGCCTGGGTGCTCTCGGAGCCGGCCATCGTCAAACCCTGGGATGAAAAGGGCTACAGGATGCCCGGCGGCGCGCCCTATCACCCCGAAGGCTTCATGACCTTCGTGGGCGCCTCGGCCATGGTCAACGGCCGCACACAAGGCGCCTTTCCGGCCGCCAAGGCGCTCCTCTCGGCGGTCTATGAAGGCGCGCTCGTGCCCTTTGACACAGCCCTCAGGATCGAGGCGCGCTGGTTCACCAATATCCTGATGAACCCTTCCTCCAGCGCCATGATCCGCTCGCTTTTCATCAACAAGGAGGCGCTGGAAAAAGGCGCGAGCCGCCCCGATGTGCCGGACCAGAGGGTGAAGAAGGTGGGCGTGATCGGTGCCGGCATGATGGGCGCGGGCATCACCCTAGTGTCGGCCATGGCGGGCATGGAGGTGGTGCTCATCGACCAGCAGCAGGCGGCGGCCGACAAGGGCAAGGCCTATACCGCCGATTACATGGACAAGGGGATCAAGCGCAGGAAGGCCACGCCCGAGAAGAAGGAAGCGACGCTTGCCCGCATCACCGCCACCACGGATCATGCAGCACTGGAAGGGTGCGATCTGATCATCGAAGCGGTGTTCGAGGACCCCAAAATCAAGGCCGAGGTCACGCGCGACGTGCTCAAGGCGGTGGGGCCCGACTGCATCTTCGCCACCAACACCTCGACCCTGCCCATCTCCGAACTGGCCAGGGCAAGCGACACGCCCGAAAACTTCATCGGCATCCATTTCTTTTCACCGGTTGAAAAGATGATGCTGGTGGAGATCATCAAGGGCAAGGCCACCGGCCCGCGCGCCGTGGCCAAGGCGCTCGACTATGTGCGCCAGATCCGCAAGACGCCCATCGTCGTCAATGACGCGCGGTTCTTCTATGCCAACCGCTGCATCATCCCCTATATCAACGAAGGGATTCGCATGGTGGCCGAAGGCGTGGCCCCGGCGCTCATTGACAATGCCGCGCGGCAGCTTGGCTTCCCGGTGGGGCCGCTGCAACTCGTCGATGAAACCTCGATCGATCTGGGCGCGAAGATCGCCCGCGCCACCAAGGCGGCGATGGGGGAGGCCTATCCCGATCAAGCGGTGGACGAGGTGATCTTCTGGATGGAGAAAGAGGGTCGGCTGGGCCGCAAGGCGGGGGCCGGCTTCTACGACTATGACGAGAAGGGCAAGCGGCAGGGCTACTGGCCCGGGCTCGCCCGGCGCTATCCGCAGGCCAGCCCGCAGCCCGATCTGCACGAGGTGCAGCACCGGCTGATGTTCGCGCAGGTGCTCGAAGCGGTGCGCGCGCTGGAGGAAGGCGTGCTGGAGGATATCCGCGAGGGCGATGTGGGGGCGATCCTCGGATGGGGCTTCGCGCCATGGTCGGGCGGGCCGTTCTCCTGGCTCGACATGATCGGCACGCCCTATGCGGCCGAGCGCTGCGATCAGCTGGCCGAAAGATTCGGCCCCCGCTTTGCCTGCCCCGCGCTGCTGCGCGACATGGCCGAGAAGAACGAGGGCTTCTATGCCCGCTTCGACAGCGGCGCGAAAGCCGCCTGACAGGCTGCGAAAAAGTCCTGCGCATGTCGGTTTTGACACAGAGGGCGGGAAATTGTTCTTCGCCACCCCTCCACGCCATGGTCCGGGCGACCAGCCCGGGCCGCGCCCGACCCTCTTCCCGGGAGGGCGCATTGCGACGGTGCAAACAGCTCAAAGTTCGGAAGTGTTTGGCGACCATAAACCACTGCAGCCCCAGCGTGGGGAAGCGCCCACCCAGGGTCGGGCGCGGCCCTCTGCGCATCGACCCGGCCATGGGTGAAGAACAGCTTCCCTGCAAAGTTCGAGTCGGCTCCCTCTTTCAGCAGCCTTCTGAAACTGCCTTGTCGGGCACGAGTATTCCGGGGATGACAGCCCACGTAATATCAGGGCATGATGGGATGAGCCCCTCGGAGCCGCCGCATGCGTATCGAATTCGTCAATCACGCCTCTGTTCTCATCTCTGAAGGTGACACCGCCATTCTGACAGATCCGTGGTATTCGGGGCCTGCCTTCCACAAGGGTTGGTCCTTGCTTGTCGAAACGCCGGATGACACAGTTGCGCGGCTTCTCGAGCGTGTCACCGATATCTGGCTCAGCCATGAGCACCCCGATCATTTCTCGATTGCCTCCTTTCGAACCTTCGCGGAGGTGCTGCGCGCGCGCGACATTCCGGTCTGGTTTCAGAAGATCAAGGATCAGCGCGTCGCGAACTTCGTTCGGCAGCAAGGGATCACGCTGCGTGAAATGCCGTTCGGGGAGCCCTGTCAGGCCGGGGCGATCAGTCTGACCTGCTACAAGGATGACTGGTATGACAGTCTGGCCTCGTTCAAGACGACGGATCGGCATGTGCTCAACCTCAATGACTGCCATGTGGACACGGAAAGACGGGCCGATGAAATTCTCGATAAAGCAGGGCCTTGTGACGTGTTGCTGACGCAGTTTTCCTATGCGGCATGGAAAGGCGGGCCGGATAATCGCGCTTGGCGCGCGGCCGCGGCGGCCGAAAAGCTTGACAATATCGCGCTGCAGGCACGGCTGCTCAGGCCCCGCGTGGTGATACCCTTTGCGAGTTTCGTCCGCTTCGGCAACACGCGAAACGCTTATCTCAATGACGCCGCCAACACGCCGCGGGATGTTGTGGAGCGGTTTCGTGCGGCCCCTTTCGACGTGCAGGTGATGAAGCCGGGGGATGTCTTTACCGGGGAGCCTTCAAGGCAGATGACGGAAGATGCGCTGACCTTCTGGGATGCAGCCTATGCGAGGGCCGCGCAAGCGGCACCGATGATGTTTCAGTCAAAGACCACAGAAGACATTCTGGCCGCTTTTGAAGCCTGTCTGACACGGGTGTCGGCCAATAACAGCCGCGCCTTCATGCGCTTTGCGCAAAGGTTCAGCCCGATCCGCGTATTCCAACCCGTGATCGTGGCATGCGACGATATTGACCGGCGCTTCCGGATCGACCTTGCCCGAGGAGAACTCGCAGAGGTCAGGGACGAGCCGCATCTGACCATGCATTCCGAATCCCTCTGGTTTCTCTTTCAGAACAGCTTCGGCTTTGACACGCTCACCGTGAATGGCTGCCTTGAGGAGACACAGGAGGGCGGCTTTGCGCGGGCCGCAAAATCACTCTCCGTCGAAACACTCAACAATCTCGGGATCCGCTTCGGTCCGGGCATCGTGTTCGAGCCGCGCCTGATCGCGGTCTTTCTGCAGCGGCTGATCGCCGTTCAACGGCGGTTGCGGCGCAAGGGGGCGGGCGTGCGCCCCGGTTGAGCGCATCAGGGCCGGAAACGAAAATCGCGGCGATCCACTTTCAGCGCGTCAGGCCAGCCGATGAAATGCTCCACCGCCGCAATCGCAAAGCATATACCCACAATGATCAACACGAACTTCACTTTCTGGGGAGAAGGCGGATTGCGCGCCCAACGCGCCATGCGGAAAAACCAATGCGGACTCATGCGCCGCCACCAGCGCTGGTATGGGCCCCGGCCATCTGATCGAAAACATGCGAACGCTCGGTCATGACTTTCCCTTGAATTTCCGCCAATACTCCACGAAACAGCGGTCCAGTGTCACGTAAAATAAAGATGTAATGCCTACTCATTCCGAAACGCGCCGGCTCCCTTACACGCCGCAACAGATGTATGATCTGGTCGCCGATGTGGCCTCCTATCCGGAGTTTCTCCCCTGGACCGCCGCAGCGCGCATCCGTACCCGCGAGCCGCAGGAGGATGGCAGCGAAATCATGCTCGCGGATCTGGTCATCAGCTTCAAGGTCTTTCGCGAAAGGTTCGGCAGCCGTGTCGCCTTGAAGCCCGAGGATCGGATCATCGAGACGGAGTATCTCGACGGCCCGTTCCGCTACATGATCTCCACATGGAAATTCCGTGAAGCCGAGGGGGGCTGCGACGTGGAGTTCTTTGTCGATTTCGAGTTTCGCAACAGATTGCTGCAATCGGCGGCGGGGCTCTTCTTCTACGATGCCATGCAACGCATCGTCCGGGCCTTCGAAAAACGTGCCGAGACACTGCACGGCTGATCGAGCCGCGCCCCGTGCGTCAGCGCAGCGCCTCCGCGAGCAGGTAGAGCGCGTGTCGGGCGCTCAGTGCACGCACCTTTCCACGGCCAAGCGCGCCGAACTCGCGCGTACCGGTCCGCGCGGCTTGGCCCGTCATGGCCAGCCCGAAACAGACGCGGCCTTCGGGCTTGTGCTCGGAGCCGCCGGGCCCGGCGATGCCGGTAACGGAGACGGCAAGATCGGCGCCTGAGCGTGCCAGCGCCCCTTCGGCCATTTCGCGCGCCACAGGTTCGGAGACCGCACCGAACTGAGCGAGGCTTTCGGCGGAGACGCCCAGCATCTCGCGTTTCGCCGCGTTTGAATAGGTGACGAAGCCGCGCTCGAAAACGGAAGAAGAACCTGCAATATCTGTCAGTTGCGTGGCGATCATGCCGCCGGTGCAGCTTTCCGCCGTGGCGATCATGACACCCTTTTCCCGGGCCATGGCGAGCAGGTCGGCTATATCGGTCACGGCCTCACCAGCGTGGCTGTCGCCATGGCGGCTATTCCCTCGCCACGCCCGGTGAAGCCCAGCCGCTCCGATGTGGTCGCCTTGACCGAAATACGGTTCTCCCCCAGATGCAGAAGGCCACTGAGACTGGCTCGCATCTTGCCGGCATGTGGTCCGATCTTGGGATATTCACAGACAAGAGTGACATCCACATTGCTGATATCATAGCCTTTTTCGCGCACCATATTCACGGCATGGGTCAGAAAGACATGGCTTTCCGCGCCCTTCCATTGCGGATCGGATGGTGGAAAATGCTGGCCGATATCGCCCTCTGCCAAGGCTCCGTAGAGTGCATCGGTCAGGGCGTGCAGGCCCACATCGGCATCGGAATGGCCCTGCAAACCGCGTGTGTGCGGCACGGGCACGCCGCAGAGCATCACGTGATCCCCCGTGCCGAACCTGTGGACATCATAGCCTGATCCAACGCGAATATCCATATTACCTCTCAATACCTTCTCGGCACGGGCGAAATCCTCGGGCATGGTGATCTTCAGGTTATCCTCGCTGCCGGGCAGGATATGCACCGCGAGCCCCGCCGCGCGGGCCACCTCCACATCATCGGCAGGATCGCCCTCGAATGCCCGGTGTGCCGCAAGGATCTGCGCCAAGCGGAAGCCCTGCGGCGTTTGCGCCCGATACAGCCCCGTGCGGTCCTGCGTGCCTGTCACCCGGCCGTCCGATGCCGTCCAAAGTGCATCCGTCACCGGCAGGGCCGGGGCAGCAGCCATATGGGTGGACAGCGCCTGCGCCACTTGCGCAATCAGATCCGGCGTGATGCAGGCGCGGGCCACGTCGTGAATGAGCACCTTGTCGATGTCACGCTCCGGCCTTGCCGCCAACGCCTCCAGCCCGTTGCGCACCGAGCCGGCGCGCGTCTCTCCCCCGGTCACGATCTCGATGCCCGGATTTGGAGAAAATATATGCAGATCATCAGGATGCAGAACGAGGATAATGTGATCAATCTGCGCTGTCATCTCGAAGGCGGAAAGGGTCCAGTCCACCACACGGCGTCCCGCAAGGAGGTGCCATTGCTTGGCCAGACCGCCTCCGGCACGGGTGCCCCGACCAGCGGCCAGGATGATAGCTGCGATACTCATGGCAACGAGATACGCCCGCCGGTGACAAAGCGCAATGGCAGGGCGCTATGCCTAAAATTTAGGCATAGCGAAATTTTGTTTGCCGAAAAAAAACGCGCCGACATTGCCCGGTGACATGGGCCGCCCTAGAAACAGCAGGAGTATGGAGGATCGCTTGACAGTTTCCGTCGGTATAGCGCGGCTTGACCCACCCGTGTTTCTGGCCCCCAT
>SLDH01000077.1 GCA_007125415.1 Roseovarius sp. | reverse complement strand
CCCGCCCCAATTGTACAATAGCCGGGGGGTCATTGTACGAAGTTGCACATTCCGGCAGCAGCCGGACGGGGCCGGTCAGACGCCTGTCAGACGCCGGTCAACTCAGCCGAAGGGATCAGTCCGAAGAACTGCCCGCCCGACCAGATCCCGAACCAGCCATCATGATGTTCGCCGAATTCCACCATACGGTAGAAGGACTTGCGGTCAATGAGCGCCTCAAGCCCTGCGCGCACCATCACATAGGGCGAGGGCTCGCCCGTCTCGGCATCCCGCGCCACGCGTATGGGGTTTTCCGGCCCGGCCAGAACGGTATCACCCACATTGGTCTCGAACCGAAGGACCTGCCCCTCCCCCACCTCGACATCCACCGCAACGAAAGGGGCATCCTCGACCGTGATCCCCACCTTCTCCACCGGTGTGACAAGGAAATATCTGCCATCCTCGATCTTCAGGATGCTGGCGAAGAGCCGCACCAGTGCCGGCCGGTTGATCGGCCCGCCCTCATGGAACCAGCGCCCGTCCCGCGCGATGCGGATGTCGATATCGCCGATGAAGGGCGGGTTCCACAAATGCACGGGGGGCGCGCTGCGTGACCTGCTCTGATCCTGGGCGGCCCTGGCCGAAGCCGCGATGCTTTCCGCTGACGGTGATGTGATCTTCTTGTCGCTCATTGCTTTTGCTATTTCGCTGCTGCACCATACATCTGCCAACAGGATATAGCTTGCGCAGGGGAAAAGCCATGAGTGACGCCACCGACCTTCTGACCGGCATCGAGGCACTGGAGGACAAGCTGGCCGAGGCCCGCACGTCGATCAACAAGCGCTTCATCGGGCAGGAGAACGTCGTGGATCTGTCGCTGTCGGCGATGCTTTGCGGCGGACATGGGCTGCTCATCGGGCTGCCGGGGCTGGGCAAGACACGGCTCGTGGAGACTTTGTCCACGGTCATGGGCCTCAACGGTCATCGTATCCAGTTCACACCTGATCTCATGCCCGCCGATATCCTCGGCAGCGAGGTACTGGAAACGGGCAGTGACGGCAGCCGCGGCTTCAAATTCATCCCCGGCCCGATCTTCTGCCAGCTTCTGATGGCCGATGAGATCAACCGCGCCAGCCCGCGCACACAATCGGCGCTCCTGCAGGCGATGCAGGAACGTCAGGTGACCGTGGCAGGCCAGAACCGCCCCCTCGACAAGCCCTTTCACGTATTGGCCACGCAGAACCCGATCGAGCAGGAGGGCACCTATCCGCTGCCCGAGGCGCAGCTTGATCGTTTTCTCGTACAGATCGACGTGCCCTATCCAGACCGCACGACCGAGCGTGACATCCTGCTCGCCACCACCGGATCAGAGGAGGACAAGGCCCATGAGGTGTTCACCGCCGCAGAACTGGTGGAGGCGCAGCAGTTGCTGCGCCGCATGCCCGTGGGCGAGAGCGTGATGGAGGCGATACTCGATCTCGTGCGCGCCTTCCGCCCACAGGACAGTACCGCCAGCGAGGCGGTGCGCGAAGCGGTGGCCTGGGGCCCCGGCCCTCGTGCCGCGCAAGCCCTGATGCTGACGGTACGTGCGCGCGCCATGCTGCAGGGGCGGCTGGCCCCTGATCGTGATGACGTGGCAGCACTGGCGCAACCGGTGCTGACACACCGCATGGCGCTCAACTTCGCGGCGCGGGCGCGCGGCGATACGCTGGGCGATCTGATCAGCCGCACCACGCAGGATATCACCCGCAGCGAGGCCGCCGCGTGAACGAGGCTGTCTCCCTTCGCGCCGCGGCCGAGGCTGATGCTGCCCGCTTTCCCGCGCTTCTGGCGCGCGCCGAGCATCTGGCCGGCTCTGTTCTTCTGGGCGAGCATGGGCGCAGGCGCGCCGGGATGGGTGATGATTTCTGGCAGTATCGCCCCGTTCAGCCCGGTGACAGCCTGCGCGAGATCGACTGGCGGCGATCCGGGCGGTCGGATGCGCAATTCGTTCGGCAACGGGAATGGCAGATCGCCCAATCAGTGATGCTGTGGGTGGACGAAGCCGCCTCGATGCGCTTTGCCTCGGATGACAGCCTGCCGCAGAAGGCGGATCGTGCGCGGTTGCTGGCGCTGGCGCTGGCGATCATGCTCAATCGCGGCGGCGAGCGTGTGGGGCTGACCGGCGCGGAACTGCCTCCGCGCCGCGGGCAGGCACAGATCACGCGGCTGGCTCAGGCGCTTTGCACGGACAACCCCGACGATTACGGCGCTCCCGATCTGCGTGGCCTGCCGCCCTCCGGCCGCGCGCTTGTCGTATCGGATTTCATGGGCGAGATCGCCCCGGTACGCGAGGCGCTTGGCCTCGCCGCCGATCGTGGTGTCCGGGGGGTGCTTCTGCAGGTGCTCGACCCGGTGGAAGAGGCGTTTCCCTTCCGAGGACGGACCATTTTCGAGAGTGTCGGCGGAAGCCTCGCTCATGAAACGCTCAAAGCGTCCGAGTTGCGGGAGCGCTATCTTGCCCGACTGGCAGAGCGCAAGGAGGAACTGCGCCTGATCTGTCGTCTGACCGGATGGCAGTTTCACTGTCACCACACGTCAGCAAGCGCCCAGGCGGCGCTGTTGTGGCTCTTCCAGGCCTTCGAGCAGGGAGGTGGTGCATGATCCTGGGCCCTGTCGGCTTCGCGACCCCATGGCTTCTTGTGGCGCTCGCCCTTCTGCCGGTGCTCTGGGTGCTGTTGCGTGCCGTGCCGCCTGCCCCAATACGACGCAAGTTTCCCGGGGTGGCGCTGCTGCTCGGGCTCAAGGATGAAGACAGTGTGACCGATCGCACGCCGTGGTGGCTGCTGCTTTTGCGCATGTTTGCCGTGGCGGCGGTGATCGTCGGGCTGGCGGGGCCCGTTCTCAACCCGCAGGACCGGGGAGAGACCCGCTTTACAGGCCCCTTGCTCATTTTGATGGACGGTTCATGGGCAGCAGGGCGCGACTGGCAGCAACAACGGGTCTTGCTGGAGGACATGCTGGCCGAGGCGGGGCGTGAGGGGCGCACCGTTGCCATGATGCGCCTCAGCGATCCGGAAGCACCGGTGTTTCAAGCGGCCGATACATGGCGAACGCAGCTTTCGGGGCTGGGCCCCAGCCCCTGGGCCGCGACCGAAGAGGACATGAACACAGCCGCCGGCCTGCTGGCGGATGGCAATTTCGAAACACGCTGGTTCTCCGACGGTCTGGCGCGCGAGGGGCGCGATGCGGTGCTTCGAGCGGTGCAATCCGGCGGACCCGTGATGATCTATGAGACCCCGCGCCCGCTTCTGGCGCTGGCACCGGCGGCGCTTGAGGATGGTGCGCTGCAACTGACCGTGCGCCGGAGCGTTGCGGATGGAGCGCGTGATGTGACCATCGAGGCGCATGGCCGTGATCCGGCGGGCACGCACCGCCTGATCGAGACCCTGTCCTTGTCGTTCGAGCCCGACGCGACAGAGGCAAGTGGCGCGTTGTCTCTGCCATCGGAGTTGCGCGCGCGGCTCACACGCTTCGAGATCGCAGGGCAGAACCATGCCGGTGCCGTCACCTTGTCCGATGACAGCCTGCAGCGGCGCGATGTGGCGCTCATCGCCGGGCGGGAAGATCGGGAGGGGCTGGAGCTTCTTTCGCCGCTGCATTACCTGCGGCAGGCGCTCGAGCCCAGTTCGGATCTGATGTCGGGCGGTCTGCAGGATGTGCTGCCGGCCAACCCGGATGTGATCATCCTTGCCGATGTGGCCACCCTTTCGAATGCCGAGAAGTCCGATCTGCTGGAATGGATCGACCGCGGCGGCACGCTGCTTCGCTTCGCCGGGCCGCGCCTTGCGGCCTCGGATGTATCGCGCGCGACCGAAGACCCGTTGATGCCCGTGCGCCTGCGCTCGGGCGGGCGCAGTGTGGGCGGCGCGATGAGTTGGGGGGAACCGAAGGCGCTGGCACCTTTCGATGAGGACAGCCCGTTTTACGGCCTCGCCATACCGCAGGATGTCAGTGTATCGGCACAGGTCGTGGCGCAGCCCGACCCCACCTTGTCGGAGCGGGCCATCGCAGAGCTGAGCGACGGCACGCCTCTGGTCACCCGCAAGCGCAGCGGCGCGGGGCAGGTGGTTCTGTTTCATGTCACGGCCAATGCCGAATGGTCCACGCTGCCGCTCTCGGGGCTCTTCGTGCAGATGCTCGAGCGCCTGTCGGTTTCGTCGACCACGTCTTTGCCCTCGGCCGAAGACCTTGCGGGCACCACCTGGAAACCTGTCACCGTACTGGATGGGCAAGGGCGGCTTTCGGATGCCGGAAACCTGCCCGGTGTCGCGGGGAATAATCTGATTTCAGCCCCGCTCGGGCCCGCTCTGCGCCCCGGGCTTTATGACGGGCCTGACAGGATGCTTGCCCGAAATGTCGTTCGGGCCGATACGGTGCTGGAGCCCGTGTCATGGCCTGCCGATGTTCCGGTGACGGGCCTTGACCGGGCGGATGAGCGCCCGCTCGCCGGGTGGCTTCTGG
>SLDH01000349.1 GCA_007125415.1 Roseovarius sp. | reverse complement strand
TCGACGCGGTGCGCCTCTTGCGGGCCAAGGGCGTCGATCCGTTTCAACGGGCCAATATGCTCGAGCTTGTGTCGACCGATGAAACCGACGGGCTGGAAGCCCCCATGCAACCAGGCAACGCGCCGGTGAAATCCCGCGTTCAACTGCCCCAGACAGTGCCTCTGGACCACGAGACACTGCCCTCGACCGAACTCAGCCCGGCAGACAGGCGGGCTGCGGAAATCACGGAAATTCAACGCGACATCGCCCGGCGCCGCCGCCGCAAGCTGACGCTGCTGCTCTCGCGCCTCATGGCCTTCGTCCTGCTCCCGACGATCATCGTGGGCTATTACTTCTACGAGATCGCCACACCGATGTATGCCACCGACTCTGAGTTTCTGATCCTCACGGCTGATGGATCGGGCGCCGGTGGCGGCGGCGGGCTCGGCGGCCTTCTGCCCACGCAGTTCGCTACCGGGCAGGATGCCATCGCCACGCAAAGCTATCTGCAATCCAAGGATGCGATGCTGCGGCTCGACGAGGATGTGGGCTTCCGCGCGCATTTCAGTCAGCCCTTCATCGATCCATTGCAGCGTCTCGACCCCGATGCGAGCATCGAGGCGGCGCACAGGCTCTACAAGAAGTATGTCAAGCTCGGCTATGACCCGACCGAAGGCGTCATCCGCATGTCAGTGGCCAGCGCCGATCCGACCATCAGTACGCTCTTTTCCGAACGTCTCATCCATTATGCCGAGGAACGGGTCGACGAGCTGAGCCAACAGAAGCGCGCCGATGCCGTCAAGACCGCCACCGCCAGCCTCGAGGAGGCGAAGGCGGAACGCCGTGCCGCCCAGCAAAGGCTGGTGACGTTGCAAGAAGGCACGATCCTCGATCCGACCGGGCAGATCGCGGCGATCCGGCAACTGATTTCATCGGTCGAATTGCAACTGCAGGAAAAGCAACTGGCGCTGAGTGTGCAACTGAACAACGTAAGGCCCAACCAGTCGCGCGTGGATGCGCTGCGCAGCGAGATCAGCGTTCTGCAAGCAGAGTATGAGCGCCAGAATGCACGCCTGACCCAAGCCACGGAGGGGCAGACATCGCTTGCCAGCCAGGCCGCCGATATCCAGATCGCCGAGGCCGATCTGATCACTGCCGACATGGTGCTACAATCCGCGCTGGAGGCCAAACGCCAGAGCGAGATCGAGGCGAACAAGCAGGTGCGCTATCTGACCGTCAGCGTCAAACCCATTGCCTCGGAGGACCCAAGCTATCCCAAGGCGTTCGAAAACACCCTGTTGGCGTTCCTGGTCTTTGCAGGTATCTATCTGTTGCTGTCGCTGACCGCATCGATCTTGAGAGAACAGGTGTCTTCCTGAGATGAAGCAAGTAAATGCTGCGATGTTCGACGCAGAACCACGATGTGGCAAGTGGGACGGGATCTGTGCCATTCCGACTTGTTGGCTTTACCCCACGAGTATCTGCGCGCGCCTCCATTCGCCGATGGGTCACGCATGATTGCCATGCCCGCACCGATCAATCTGTTCATGCAATGCAACCGGCTTTACGTAGTCGATCAGATCATCATTTAACCCGGAAAGATTCTCCCTTGACCCAGCCTTTGACCAATGTCGCCCCGAACACATGGAATTTTTTGCGCGATGCGATGATCGTGCCCACCGGGTTTCGCGAATATGATGCGCGCTGGAAATACCCTGACGAAATCAACCTGCCCGGGATGACGGCGCTGGGACTTGGGCTCGGCACGCAGATGCAAAGGCGCGGCATTGCCCCGGTGATCGCCGTGGCAAACGATTACCGGGAATATTCGCTGGCCATCAAGCAGGCGTTGATCATCGGGTTGATCGAGGCTGGGATCGAGGTGCGCGATATCGGCCCGGCCCTGTCGCCCATGGCCTATTTCGCGCAGTTTCATCTCGATGTGCCCGCCGTGGCCATGGTCACCGCGAGCCATAATCCCAATGGCTGGACAGGGGTGAAAATGGGGTTCGAGCGGCCGCTCACCCACGGGCCGGACGAAATGGCGGAGCTGCGCGATATCGTTCTGCAAGGGCAGGGCGAGCGGCGCGCAGGCGGCGGCTATCGCTTTGTCGATGGCGTGCGCGAGGCCTATCTCGACGACCTTGCAGGCGATTTCCGCATGAGCCGCAAGCTCAAGGTCGTCTGCGCCACCGGCAATGGCACCGCCTCGGCCTTTGCGCCCGCGCTTTTCGAGCGGATCGGCGTGGAGGTGGTCCCCTCCCATAACGAGCTTGATTACACCTTCCCCAATTACAACCCCAACCCCGAAGCCCTGGAAATGCTGCATGACATGGCGGCCTCGGTCAAAGCCTCGGGCGCGGATTTCGCACTTGGCTTTGATGGGGACGGGGACCGTTGCGGCGTGGTGGATGACGAGGGCGAGGAGATTTTCGCCGACAAGATGGGCGTGATCATGGCGCGCGATCTCAGCAGGCTGCACCCGGGCAGCACCTTTGTGGCGGATGTGAAATCCACCGGCCTCTTCGCCAGCGATCCTGAATTGCAGGCCAATGGCGTGAAGGCCGATTATTGGAAAACCGGCCACAGCCACATGAAACGCCGGGTCAAGGAAATTGGTGCGCTGGCCGGATTCGAGAAATCGGGCCACTACTTTCTGGCCGAGCCGGTGGGCCGGGGATATGATTGCGGCATGCGCGTCGCGGTGGAGATCTGCAAACTGATGGACCGCAATCCGGACATGTCCATGTCCGACCTGCGCCGCGCCCTGCCCCGCACCTGGGCCACCCCCACCATGTCGCCCTATTGTGCCGATACCGAGAAATACGATGTGCTGGGCAGGCTCGTGGAAAAGCTGGTGGCAAAGCACGAGGCCGGTGAGGCGCTGGCCGGCCGAGCCATCAAGGAGGTGGTCACCGTCAATGGCGCGCGGGTGATCCTCGATAATGGCAGCTGGGGCCTCGTGCGCGCCTCATCCAACACCCCCAATCTCGTCGTGGTCTGCGAAAGCGCCGAGAGCGAGGCCGAGATGCGCGCGATCTTCGCGGAAATAGACGCGGTGATCCGGACGGAGCCCTCCGTGGGCGATTATGACCAGAAGATCTGACGGGCGGCTGAAATAGTCCTGCCCGCCCGGAAATCAGACGCCAATCCGGGAAACTGTTCAGCGCCCCGCCAAACACCTGCCTGGTCCGGGGGAACCCCGGGCTACGCCCGACCCTCCCCACGGAGGGCGCTCTGCCGATGACGCGCATCACACTGACAAGATTTGTGCTTTTGGGCGATACGCATGGAAATGGCGTTGCAATGCGCCCTCCAGGCTCGGGCGCGGCCCTTACCGTACAAGAACGCTTGTTGGGAGGTGGAACAGTTTCCCGTTCGGGCATGACCGGAATTCCTCTTTCGGTGGACTGCTAAGCGGAAGCGTGAACCCAATCACGCCAAGCCGGCTCGGGGACGTTACATCGTGCCGTCACACAACCGGCTGGCGCGTGAAAATGGCCATCTGGCTGGCCCCGCCGAGTTGGGGATGCTGCCCCGCGATATCCCGAAAGGTGACATCATAGCGCGCGGCCCTTGCGGCGCGGCCGGCCCAGCGCCGGAATTTCGCACGGTCCCATTCAAAGCGATGATCGGGATGCCGGAACCTGTGTGACGGAACACCCAGAAGCGCATTGAACTCGGCATTGGGCGTGGTGATGATCGCGCAGCGGGGGCGCATCCGGCGAAAGAGCGCCATTTCCAGTGCCGACAGATGGTGCGGATCGATATGCTCGATCGTCTCGATCAGCAGCGCACAGTCATATCCGGCCAGATCGGGTGTGGGATCGGTCATCGAGCCATGACGCAGATCGATCCGTGGCACCCTGACCTCTATTCTCGCCAGACGGGCGCGCAGCCGCTCGAGAGAGGCGGCACAGATATCGAGACCGGTGATTTCCTCGAGTCCCTTCTCGATGGCCAGCCGCACAAGAAAATCGCCCGCACCACAGCCCAGATCGAGCAGGCGGCGCGGCCCTTGGGCGCGCACGACCTCGGCTACAGCGCGCAGGCGTTCCTCATGATGCCAAGTGGTCATTGGCGTGCCTCCGACGACGGCAACTCGCGCTGCTCTTTCCGATATCGGACTTGACCGGGAAATCATAGCACACGCCGGGATTCCGCATGGCACTCAATAATGAATGCGTTCATGTGGCAAAGCGCGCGCGCGTACGATTCGCGAACCACACGAGCGACAGCATGACCGGCACCTCCACCAGCACGCCCACCACCGTGACGAGGGCCGCGCCAGAGTTGAGCCCGAAAAGCCCGATAGCAACGGCCACCGCCAGTTCGAAAAAGTTCGACGTGCCGATGAGCGCGCAGGGCGCGGCAACATTATGCGGCACTTTCCAGCGCCAGGCCCAGAAATAGGCGATGGCGAACATCCCATAGGACTGGATCAGGATCGGCGTGGCCAGGAGCACGACGAGGAAAGGATTGGCCAGGATGACATCACCTTGAAACCCGAAGAGCAACACCACGGTCAGCAACAGGCCGAGAACCGAGGCCGGCTTTATCCGCGCGGTGAACTCGCCAACCGCCGCCTCTCCGCCGCGCGCGATCAGCCGCGCCCGTGTCCACGCGCCCGCCGCAAGCGGCAAGACCACATAGAGAAAGACCGACAGCAACAGAGTTTCCCACGGCACACTGAGATCCGTCACCCCCAGCAACAGCGCGACGATGGGGGCGAAGGCGAAGACCATGATCACGTCATTCAGCGAGACCTGCACCAGCGTGTAATTCGGATCGCCTCTGGTCAGTTGCGACCAGACGAACACCATCGCCGTGCAGGGGGCTGCGCCCAGCAGGATCAGACCGGCAATGTATTGCCCGGCATCCGCCGGGTCGATCAGACCGGCAAAGACATGGTGGAAGAACAAGACACCAAGCGCCGCCATAGTGAAGGGCTTGATCAACCAGTTCACCACCAAGGTGATTACCAACCCCTTGGGCCGCTGCCCCACGCCCTTGAGCGAGCCGAAATCGACAGCCACCATCATCGGATAGACCATCGCCCAGATCAGCACCGCCACGACAAGATTGACGGAGGCGTATTCCAGCCCGGCAAGCACGGCGAAGAGGCCGGGAAGAAGGGAGGCCAGCCCGATTCCGGCGAGGATGCACAGGAAAACCCATAGTGAAAGGAAGCGTTCGAAAAACGACATGGATCAGCCTTCAGATAGAGCGCGCAGGCACCGGTGAAGCCAGACCCGCGAGATCAGATGGGGGTGTGCTAGCGAAACAGGAGCCGAACTGCAACGCCCCCGCTGCACGGTTCATCCCAAGGCATAGCCTGCGCCGCGCACCGTGCGGATCAGATCCTTGCCACCGCTGCGGCTCAAGGCTTTGCGCAAGCGGCCGATATGAACATCGACCGTGCGGGTATCCACGTAAATGTCCCTGCCCCATACCCGGTCGAGCAACTGCTCACGGCTCCACACGCGTCCCGGCTTTTCCATGAAGGTTGTCAGCAGGCGGAATTCGGTCGGACCAAGCTTGAGTTCATGCTCGCCGCGGAAAACCTTGTGGGTCTCGGAATCGAGCAGGATGTCGGCATAGGTCAGCCGCTCCCCCACCGTGGCCGGGCGCGAGCGGCGCAATTGCGCCTTGGTGCGCGCAACCAGTTCGAGAATGGAATAGGGTTTCGAGACATAGTCATCGGCCCCGGTTTCCAGTCCGCGCACCTTGTCGATCTCTTCGGAACGCGCGGAAATGATGATGACCGGAATCATGCGCAGATCCGGGCGCATCTTGATCTGGCGGCAAATCTCGATCCCGGACGTGCCGGGCAGCATCCAGTCCAGCAGGATGACGTCGGGTCGCTCCTCCTCGATCAGCATCAATGCCTCGTTGCCCGTTTCGGCCCCGATCACACGGAAACCCTCCGCCTCTAGATTGTAGGTCAGGATTTCGCGCTGCGCCGGTTCATCCTCGACGACCAGCACCGATGGTTGCATCTCGCTCATCAGACAACTCCTCTGACGGGGCGGACAGGTCTCGGGCGGGTCGAATGGCGCATTGCAGGCTTTGAAGGCATGACGGGCTCTCGTCGGCTTGGTCGGTTGCCCGACAATCGTGATTTATGACCGTTTAGCGAAGCTACATGACGCAACTGTAACACTTGAATGATGTTTTTGTAACATGCGCCTGCGGCGCGCCGATAGCCGGTTGCCCGAAGAGGCCCGCACGCGAAACCGCTCAGACGCCGATATAGTCGCGCGACATCTCCTCGGTCAGATCATCGAAAACCCCGGACCAGACAGACCGGCCACGCTGCAAGATCACGGCGCGGTCCGCCACGGCGCGCAACTCGGCCAATGACTTGTCCACGATCAGGATCGCCAGCCCTGTCTCCCGCCTGAGCGTGGCGATGGCGCTCCAGATTTCCTGCCGCACGATGGGAGCGAGCCCCTCTGTTGCCTCGTCAAGCAGCAAAAGGCGGGGATTGGTCATCAGCGCACGCCCGATGACGAGCATCTGCTGCTCGCCGCCCGAAAGCGTCACGGCGCGCTGGACCCGCCGCTCGGCCAGGCGCGGAAAAAGCGCAGAGACACGCACGAAATCCCAATGGCCGGGCCGCGCGGCCGCGATCAGGTTCTCCTCCACCGTCAGCGCCGGGAAGATTCGCCGCCCCTCGGGCACCAGCCCGAGGCCAAGCTGCGCCGCGCGGTGCGAGGGCAGGCGGGTGAGGTCCTGTCCGGCAAGCTCCAACACGCCCGAATGCAGCGGCAGCATCCGGCAAATCGCCTTGACGGTTGTGCTCTTGCCCATCCCGTTGCGTCCCATCAGGGCCAGCACCTCACCTTCCGAGATATCGAATGAGACATCGAAGAGCGCCTGACTGGCCCCGTAGAACACCGCGAGGTTCCGTGCCTTCAGAAGGCTCATCGCTCTTCTCCCAGATACGCCTGGCGCACTTGCCGATTGGCGCGAATCTCGGCCACGCTGCCCGTGGCGATGATGCGCCCATAGACCAGCACGCTCAGCCGGTCAGCCAGCGCGAAAACCGCATCCATGTCATGCTCCACCAGAAGGATCGGAGCCTCATGGCGCAACTCCGACAGAAAGCGCGTCAACCGCGCGGAGCCTTCGCTGCCCATCCCCGCCATCGGCTCATCCATCACGAATGCGCGCGGGCGCAAGGTGAGCGCCACCGCCACCTCGAGTTGCCGCCGCTGCCCGTGTGACAGTTCTGCCGTGCGCGTTGCCGCCACATCGTTCAGTCCCACGCGGGTGAGCGCGGCCTCTGCCGCTTCGCGCAAGCCCTTGTCCTTGAGCGCCCGCCCCAAGAAACCCGGCGTGCCGCCGCGCGCACCCAGGGCCCCGAGGATGGCGTTCTGCAACACCGTATCCTCCATCGCCAGCGCCGATATCTGAAAGGTCCGCGCCAGCCCCATGCGGGCACGGGCACGGGTATCAAGGGCCGTCACATCCTCGCCCAGAAACTTCACCTGCCCCGCATCGGGCCGCAGCCCCCCGCATATTTGCGCGATCAGTGTCGATTTGCCTGCCCCGTTGGGGCCGATTACGGCGTGAATCTCACCGGGCCGCAGATCGAGACTGACGCGTTCGCAGGCAGTGACCGCGCCGAAATGTTTGGTCAGGCCCTGCACCTCCAGAACCGGCTCACTCATGGGGCCTCTCCCGCCCGGCGACAAGGCCGATCAGCCCACCGCGCGCCACCAGAACCACCGCCAGCAGCAGGGCCCCAAGATAGACCTGCCAGAACTCCGAAAAACCGCCCAGCACATGCTCGAGCGTCACGAAAAGAGCAGCCCCCACAACCGGGCCATAGAGCCGCCCGATACCGCCGAGAATGATGAAGATGATGATCTCACCGCTCAATTGCCATGAAAACATCGTCGGGCTGACAAAGCGGTTGAGGTCCGCGAAGAGCGCGCCTGCCAGCCCCGTGATGGCCCCCGAGATCACGAAGGCCGTGAGCCGCAACCGAAACGGGCTGAGGCCGATCGTTTCCACCCGCGCGGGCGACTGGCGCGCGGCGTTGAGCGCCAGTCCGAAGGGCGAGGCGATGAGCCGCCCGTGCAACCAGAGCGCAGCGGCAAGTGCGGCGAAGCAGATGCCGAAAAACTGGATGGGATCGAGCGTGTTCAGCCCCGGAAAGCTGTTGCGCACATAGATCGACAGCCCGTCCTCTCCGCCATAGCGCGGCCATGAGATGGCGAAGTAGTAGAACATCTGTCCGAAGGCGAGGGTGATCATGATGAAATAGACACCCGAGGTGCGCAGGCAGAGCAGCCCGATCATCAGTGCCGCCAGGGCCGAAACCACCACAGCGACCAGCCAGATCACCGGCATGGATTTCGTGCCCTCGATCAGGAAGGGTGTCTCGGCGAGCGGCACGAAGCTCTGCGCATGGCTGGCAAGGATGCCCATCGCATAGCCCCCCAGCCCGAAGAACACCGCATGACCGAGGCTGACGAGCCCGCCCAGTCCCAGCGCGATGTTGAGTCCGACACCGGCCAGCGCAAGGATTGCCACTTTCGTGGCAAGCGTGATGGTGAAGGGGGCACCATCGGCCCATGCCCAGAGCGGCACCGCCAGCATCCCCAGCAGGATCGCCCCGTTGAGCCAGCGCTCGGGGATCATGCGCGCGCCCCGTAAAGTCCCTGAGGCCGCCAGATCAGAACCCCCGCCATAAGGATATAGATCAGCATGGACGCGAGCGCCGAGCCGGTGGCTTGCGCGGCGGAGCCATCCATGAAGAGCCGGAAGATCGCGGGCAGAAACAGTCCACCCAGCCTGTCCGTAAGCCCCACCATCAGCGCCCCCACGAAGGCCCCCTTGACGGACCCGATGCCGCCGATCACGATCACCACGAAAGCCACGATCAGCACAGGCTCGCCCATGCCGACCTGTACCGACTGGATCGCGCCCACGAGCGCGCCCGCCAGTCCCGCAAGCGCCGCTCCGAGCGCGAAGACCAGCGTGTAGAGCTTTGAGATATCCACACCCAGCGCCGCGATCATCTCACGGTCCTGCGCGCCCGCACGGATCCGCACCCCGAGCCGCGTACGCGCGATGAGCAGATAGAGCCCCAGCGACACGAGCAGCCCCACCCCGATCAGCGCCAGCCTGTAGGTGGGATAGAGGATGCCGCCCGGGAGAGTCACGGGGCCGGAGAGATAGGCGGGAATGTCCAGATAGAGCGGGAAGGAGCCGAAGAAATAGCGGGTGCCTTCGGAAAATATGAGAATCAGCGCGAATGTGGCCAGAACCTGATCGAGATGGTCCCGATCGTAAAGCCGCCGGATCACCGTCAGTTCCACGATCGCGCCCGCAGCCGCCGCCGCCGCGAGCGCCGCTGCAAGGGCCAGCAGAAACGAGCCGGTCGCCCCCGCCACCGCCGCCGCCGCAAAGGCGCCCACCATGTAGAGCGACCCATGGGCGAGGTTGATCAGCCCCATCACCCCGAAGACGAGCGTCAGCCCGGCGGCCATCAGAAACAGCATGACCCCGTATTGAAGCCCGTTCAGGACCTGTTCGATCAAGAGCAGCATTGTCACGACGGCGCGCCCCGCCCGCGCACGGGGCTACATCGGGCAGTCAGCGACATATTCGCTGGAGCGGCCCTCGAGTGCCACACCGATGATCCTGTTGGTGAAGACATCCCCCTCCCGGATCACCTCGCGGACATAGATGTCCTGTATGGGGTGATTGTTGCTGTCGAATGTGAAATCGCCCCGCACAGAGGCGAAATCCGCCTCCCTGAGCGCGGCGCGGAATGCCTCTGTATCCGAAATGTCGGCCTTCGCCATGGCCGAAAGCAGCAGATTGGCCGTGTCATAGCCTTGAGAGGCGTAGAGTGAGGGCAGGCGGCCATACTCGGCCTCGAACGCCTCGACAAAGGCGGTATTGGCCGGGTTGTCGAGATCCTTGTTCCACTGGCTTGTGTTCTTCACACCCAGTGCAGCATCGCCCACGGCCTGCAAAATCCCCTGATCGAAGCTGAAGGCAGGCCCGACCACCGGCAGGTCCAGACCGCTATCGGCATATTGCTTGAGAAAGGAAATGCCCATCCCGCCCGGCAGGAAGAAGAACACGCTATCCGCACCGCTGGCGCGAATCTGGGCGATCTCGGCGGCATAATCGGTCTGGCCGAGCTGGGTAAAGATCTCGCCTGCCAACTCCCCTTCGTAGAAGCGTTTGTACCCGTTGAGCGCGTCCTGTCCGGCGGGATAATTGGGTGCCAGGATGAAACTGTTGGTCAGCCCGGCGGAATTGGCATAGCTGCCCGCGGCCTCGTGCAGATTGTCATTCTGCCACGCCACGTTGAAGTAATTCGGATGACAGCCCCGCCCGGCCAGCGCCGACGGCCCGGCATTTGGTGACAGGTAGAACTTGCCTTGTGCGGTGGCCGCGGGGATCACCGCCATGGCGAGGTTGGAAAAGATGATGCCGGTCAGCACATCCACATCATCCGACTGGATCATCTTGTCCGATAGCTGCACGGCGATATCGGGCCGTTGCTGATCATCCTCGACGATCACCTCCAACGCGTCATTTTCCGCCATCTTCGCAGCCAGCAGAAAACCGTCACGCACATCGATGCCAAGGCCCGCGCCGCCGCCCGACAGCGTGGTGATCATGCCCACCTTCACCTTGCCTTGCTCGGCCTGCGCAGTGGCCGCCAGTGCCGCCATGCCCGCCGCGATGATCCATGATTTCAACGTCATCTGGTCACTCTCCCTGTCCTTGTCAGAACGCCTTGAATGTCAGCGTTGTCTCTGTCCGCTCGATCCCGTCGATATCAAGCAGGTTCTCGTTTATGAATTTGCCCACATCCTCGGCTTCCGGGATGTAGAGCTTGAGCAGAAGGTCGAACGGGCCCGAGATGGAGTAAAGTTCCGAGTGCAACTCGCGCAAGGCGATCTCTTCGGCCACCTTGTAGGATCTCCCCGGCTTGCAACGCACATTAACGAAAACACAGCGCATCCTTGCCCCCTCCGGCCTTGCATCGGCCCCTCGCCGGCACAATTAAGCCTGAAAGCCGGCCGAAGGAAACGATAAAATCACCATCCGGCAAGCACCCGAAGGAGTCGAACCGCGATTGAAGAACGGGAAACCGTTCCCCGGCTCGACAAGCGCTCTCACGGGCGAGGGGCAACGCACGGCCTCGCTGCTCAAAGTGCCCGAAAGAAATTTTCCCCTTGCCTTTCTGCGCCTGCAAAGTAATTAAGTGCCAAATGAAATGACAAACTTGTCATTTTGTTTCGCGCGGGCTTACTGAGGAGGATCGAATGTTGGATAACATGCCCCGGGGCACCATCACCATCGAAGAGATCGAGATGGGGATGACCCGTCACCTCAGAAAAGTGGTCACGGATGAAGACATCGAGATGTTCGCGCAGGTCTCGACCGATTTCAACCCGGTGCATATGGACGACGATTATGCCAATGACACCATTTTCGAGGGTCGCATCGCCCATGGCATGCTGACCGCCGGGCTGATCTCCGCCGTGATCGGTGAGCAGCTTCCGGGTCATGGCACCGTCTATATGGGCCAGACGCTCAAGTTCCTCGCGCCGGTCCGGCCAGGCGACATGGTTCATGCCGAGGTCGAGGTGATCGGCATCGACCCGGCGAAGCGCCGCGTCCAGCTTGATTGCCGTTGTCTGGTGAACGGCAAGAAGGTGCTGATCGGCGAGGCGACAGTGCTCGCCCCGTCTGGCAAGTTCGACTGATCTGAGCCCGCGAACCCGTCTTGCGCGCCGCCGCGCATGACGCTACGCCTGCCCACATGCGTATCGTACGGGATTACACCTATCTGGAAGATCGCGACCGGGGGGCCAGCGTGGCCATCGGCAATTTTGATGGCGTGCATCTGGGCCACCGCACAGTCATAGACATTGCCCGCAAGGCGGGCGAGGCGTGCGGTGCGCCGCTGGGCATCCTGACCTTCAACCCGCATCCGCGGGAATTTTTTTCCCCCGGGCAGACGCCGTTCCGCCTGATGAGCCCGGAAGCCCGTGCCCACCGCCTGGAAAAGATCGGCGTGGATACGCTTTATGAACTGAATTTCAACGCCGCCCTGTCCGCCCTGTCCCCCGAGACCTTCACCCGCAACGTGATCCACGAGGGGCTGGGCCTGCGCCATGTGGTGGTCGGCGCCGATTTCTGCTTCGGCAAGGGGCGGGCCGGCAATGCAACGGATCTCGTCCGCTTCGGAGAGGAGATGGGCTTCGGCGTGACAATTGTCGAACTCGTGAAGGGCGGGAATGGCGAGGTTTCCTCCACCGCGATCCGCGCCGCCCTGAGCGATGGCCGCCCGCGCGACGCGGCCGCCATGCTGGGGCACTGGCACCGCATAGAAGGTGAGGTGATCGGCGGCGAACAACGCGGGCGCACGCTGGGCTATCCAACCGCGAATATGTCCATCGAAGGGCTGCATCAGCCCCGCTTCGGTGTCTATGCGGTGCTGGTCGATGTGCTGACCGGGCCGCATGCGGGAAATTATCATGGTGCCGCCTCGCTCGGCCTGCGCCCCATGTTCAACGGTGAGCAACCCAATCTGGAGACCTTCATTTTCGACTTTTCGGGCGATCTTTATGGCGCGCAGCTTTCTGTCGCACTGGTGGAGTATCTGCGCCCCGAAGAGACCTTTGACAGCCTCGACGCCTTCATCGCCCGGATGGATGACGATTGTGCCCGTGCCCGCCGCGTTCTGGAGGCCGGATGACCGATCCGATCGACCGTTCAGGCCTGCGCCCCCGTTTCTGGGAAAATACTCCGCTCGATCGCATGACGCGCCGCGAATGGGAGGCGCTGTGCGACGGCTGCGGCAAATGCTGCATGAACAAGCTCGAAGACCAGGACACGCAGGAAGTGGCCCTGACCAATGTCGCCTGTCGTCTCTTCGATGACACCACCTGCCGTTGCAGCAGTTATGCGATCCGTCACCAGTTCGTGCCCGAATGCATCGTGCTCGAGCCGCGCAATCTTGATCGGAACCTCTATTGGATGCCCGAAACCTGCGCCTACAAACGCCTGCATGCGGGCAAGGCGCTGCCGGGCTGGCACCCGCTGATCACCGGCACCGCCGAAAGCGTGCATCGCGCCGGTGTCTCGATGCAGCACAAGACGGTTGCCGAGTTCGAGGTGGATGAGGAGTATTGGGAAAACCATATCATAGAGGAGCCATGCTGATGCAGTTCCATTCCGACAATTGCGGTCCGGCCCATCCGAGCATCATGGCCGCCCTGACGCAGGCCAATGAGGGTTATGCGCCGTCCTATGGGGAAGACGAGATCATGGACGAGGTGCGCAGACGCCTGCGCAGCCTTTTCGAGGCGCCGGAAGCAGCCATCTATCTGGTGGCGACGGGCACGGCGGCGAATGTACTGGGGCTCTCCACGCTGACCCGACCCTATCAGACCATCTTCTGCACGCCCCATGCCCATATCGAGGTGGATGAATGCAACAGCCCCGAGTTCTACACGGGCGGTGCCAAGCTCACGCTCGTGGGCGACACGGACAAGATGACGCCCGAAGCCCTCGAGGCGGCCATCGGGAAATGGCCCGAAGGCGATGTCCATACGGCTCAACGTGGCCCGCTCTGCCTCACGCAGGTGACCGAACGCGGGCAGGTCTATACGGTCGATGAGCTCACCGCGCTGAGCGACGTGGCACATCGCCACGGTCTGCCCGTCTTTCTCGACGGGGCGCGCTTTGCCAATGCCATCGAGACCCTTGGCTGTTCGCCGGCCGAGATGACCTGGAAAGCAGGGGTTGACGCGCTCTCCTTCGGAGGCACGAAGAATGGCTGTCTCGATGTGGAAGCGGTGATCTTCTTCGATCCGGCCCATGCCTGGGAGTTCGAACTGCGCCGCAAGCGGGCCGCGCATCTGCACTCGAAGCATCGCTATCTCTCAGCCCAGATGAAGGGCTATCTCAACGATGACCTCTGGCTCGAACTGGCCCGGAAGTCCAACGCGGCCTGTGCCTATCTCGCCGCCCGGCTGCGGGAGGTTCCGGACTGCGATTTCACCCACCCGCCGCAGGCCAACATGATCTTCGCCACCCTGCCCCGCGAGACGCATCAGCGGCTGATCGCTGCCGGTGCGGGATATGGGCTCTTTGGTGGGCCGCTGCATGGGGGCGATCGCGCAGAGCCGCTCTTGTGCCGTCTGGTTTGCGACTGGTCCATGACCCATGCGCAGATCGACGAATTCATCGCCTGCGCAAGATTGCAAGCGGCGGTATCTTGAGTATTTGAAGAACAATGAAACAACAGATGTCTCAGCTTTCATTGTTCCAAAAATACTCATGCCGAAATCTGCAGCCGCGCAATCGGTTGCATGGCGCGTCACATCGCTGCTCAACGGTCCGGCCGGCGGGGATCGGTGCGGTGCAAAAACGCATCCATTTTCGCCCTTCCCGCAAATTTGCAGCCTCGCTTCGCTTTGCCCGCCCGTGACTGCATGCTAATCGGAGCACAATGTCACGATTCTGTCATTCATGACCACCCCGAGGACTTCCCACCATGTCATCCACTGCCGAGCCGAAGCTGATTTCCGGCAATGCCAACCTGCCACTCGCAAAGGCCACGGCCCGGCGCATGTCCATCCATCGCGGCCTCGCCGTCAACCTCGTGGATGCACGGATCGAACGCTTCAACGATCAGGAGATATTCGTCGAGGTCTACGAGAACGTGCGCGGCGAGGACATGTTCATCATCCAGCCCACCTCGAACCCGGCGAATGACAACCTGATGGAACTGCTGATCATGGCAGATGCCTTGCGACGATCCTCGGCCCGTCGGATCACGGCTGTCATTCCCTATTTCGGCTATGCGCGGCAGGATCGCAGGTCAAGGGCCCGCACGCCCATTTCGGCCAAGCTGGTGGCCAACATGATCGTCGAAGCCGGGATCGAGCGGGTGTTGACGATGGATCTTCACGCCGCGCAGATTCAGGGCTTTTTCGACATCCCCGTAGACAACCTCTATGCCTCGCCCGTTTTCGCGCTGGATGTGAAGACGCAATTCAGCGACAGCCTTGATGAGGTCATGGTGATATCTCCCGATGTGGGCGGCGTGGCGCGCGCCCGCGAGCTGGCCAAGCGGATCAGCGCCCCGCTGGCCATCGTCGACAAACGCCGGGAGAAGGCGGGCGAGGTGGCCGAAATGCTGGTGATCGGGGACGTGACCGGCAAGAAATGCATCATCGTCGATGACATGGTCGACACCGCAGGCACCTTGTGCAAGGCAGCCGAAGTGCTGCTGGACAATGGTGCCTCGGAAGTACATGCCTATATCACACATGGGGTGATGTCCGGACCCGCAGCCGAACGGGTCACGAATTCGGTCATGAAATCCCTGGTCATCACCGACACGATCGCCCCTTCAGAGGCCGTGAAATCAGCCCCGAATATCCGCATCCTGCCGACTGCGCCGATCTTCGCGCAGGCGATCCTCAA
This sequence comes from Roseovarius sp., assembly GCA_007125415.1. Classification (GTDB taxonomy): domain Bacteria; phylum Pseudomonadota; class Alphaproteobacteria; order Rhodobacterales; family Rhodobacteraceae; genus Roseovarius. The sequence goes on along the minus strand of SLDH01000349.1, from coordinate 13 downwards.
TATCTGGAGCGGT
>SLDH01000166.1 GCA_007125415.1 Roseovarius sp. | reverse complement strand
TTCAGGCGGGAGTGCGCTGCAGATGATTGAAAGATGTGGCTGGGTGGGTACCGATCCGATTTACCTGGCGTATCACGACACTGAATGGGGTGTGCCGGAGTATGACAGCCGCGCGCTGTGGGAGAAGCTGATCCTTGACGGGTTTCAGGCCGGTCTGAGCTGGATCACGATCCTGAAGAAGCGGGAAAACTTCCGGCGTGCTTTCGCGGAGTTCGATCCGGATGTGATCGCCACATGGGGCGAGACGGAGGTGCAGCGCCTGCTTGCCGATCCCGGCATCATCCGCCATCGCGGCAAGATCGAGGCCACGATCGGCAATGCCCGCGCGTGGCAAGTGATTGAACGCGAAGAGGGCTTTGATCGATATCTGTGGAACTACATGGGGGGCAAGCCCTTGCAGAACCGATGGGCGACCCTGCGGGACGTGCCTGCGCAGACCTCGCTGTCCCGGGAGATCTCGAAGGATCTCAAGAAGAGAGGTTTCAAGTTCTGCGGGCCGACGATCGTCTATGCGTTCATGCAGGCGGTAGGCATGGTCAATGACCATCTGATCACCTGTCCCCGCCACGCGCCTGTTGCGCAACTCGGCGGTGGCAGGGCGATGCGGCGGCATTAAGAGCGGAAATTGCGCCATAGCCGCGAGGACTTGGCGAATTTTCTCTTTCAGCAGCCTGCTATTCCTGCACTTTCAGGATGCGGGCATGTTTGCGGATTTCTGATCGCAGATCGCCGAAGCGGCCCAGACCCCGCGCCTCGAGGATGGGCAGCATGGCGGAAAGGGCGCGCGCGGTGGCCATGGCATCGCCCAGCGCGGTATGCCGCTGGGCTTCGGGGATGTCGATCTGCAGGCGCTCGCAGATCGCATCGAGCGTATGCGTTTCGGAGCCGCCGAACACGACGGCCGAAAGATGCACGGTATCGAGCACCGCGTTGTCAAAGACGGGGCCGCCCGTTTTCGTTTCACGGTGCAGAAAGGCCAGATCAAACGGTGCATTATGCGCTACGATCACAGCATCGCGGGCAAAGGCGTGAAACCGTGCGCAGACCGCAGTGAAAGGAGGCGCGTCGGCAACCATCTCGTTGCTGATGCCGTGCACTCTGGTGGAAGATGGCGGGATCGGGCGGCCTGGATGTGCCAGCGCCTCGAATGTCTCGGAGGCGATGACCCTGCCATTGACCACCCGCACCGCGCCAATCTGCACCACCGCATCACGCGCCGGATCAAGCCCGGTCGTTTCGGTATCGAACACCACATAGCTCAGATCGCGCAGCGCCGTCTCGTCGGGATCCGAAGGTCTCGCTCGGGTGAGCAGATCGAAATCATAGACCAGCGGCCGCTCGTCCTCCACCTCGAGCGGCTCGAGCATGAGCGTGTAGCCCGCGCCCCCGCCGAAGACCCTGATATGCCCTGCCAGCGGCCTGCCACTTCGGGAGGTGACTGCTATAGCCCGGCGGTTTGCGCCATCGGCGGCCATCCCTTCGAGAACCGTGCGGATGCTGCGCTCGTCCAGATAGTCGAAGATCGAACTGTCGAGACAGAGCGGGGCTTCGTTCTCCATGAGCGCCGCCGCCTGCCCGTCATAAAGCACGATCTTGTGGCCCTGCGTGGCCACGATCACGGCGATGGGCATGTCCGAGAGGATCTTGAGCAGTTGCGCGCAGTGCCGCTCCAGCCGCTCGGTGCGCTGGCTGACCGTTTCTGCGGTGGCCTGCGCCGCATCCTCCAGCCGCTCTGCCACAGCCGCGGCCGCCGGTGCCAGATCGCCCAGATATTTCGCCGCGCCAGTATCGATCACCGTGGCGATATCGGCATCCGCGCGCACGCGGAACTGCGCCGCGAGCCCCTCGATCGGTTTGCTGACATGCTCGTCAAAAAGCCGCCAGATGGCGGTGCAGAGCGCCAGAAACCCGAAAGTGATGAGGGTGGCCACGGTCACGAAGGCGGAAGCGGCTTGCGGCTCCCCCAGTTGGCGGTAGCCGATGAAGAGGGCCAGCAGCGCGATGCCGATCCCCCCGAGAGCGATGAGGCAGAAGAAGAGAAAGACACGCAGACGCAAGGAAAGGCGGGTCATCTCAAAGCTCTGTGCAGGCAGCGGCCTGAACCGGATCATCCGCCGGCACGCTGCGCCAGCGCACACCTTCCACCGCGCCGCCTTCGCCGAACGTTATCGCTTCGGTGACATCCGCGCGCAGGTTTTCCGCGCAGTCAAAGAGCATCGGGATCTGCGCTGTCCGGCTCCAGCGGCCGAAAAACAACAGATCAACCATCCGGCGGTCCGGCTGATCCGGGTGGATGCGCGCCGCCACCGGATCGGCCGCGACAAAGCGCGACACGTAAGGTTTCAGATAGCTCCAGGGCCGGTAGAAGACCGATTCCTCCACCGTCTGAGCGATGATCATCCGCTCAGGCAATGTCGCCGCGGTTCGGGCATACCAGCCATACTCGCTCGAGATCGTGGCCGCCAGCATCGCCACCCCGGCCGACGCGGGAATGAGCCAGGAGGGCAGGCGCCCCTTCAGCAAACGACTGAGCGCCCAGACCAGAAGGGCAGCCGCCACCCCCGCCAGAAGTGTACCTATCAACTCGAAGAACATGGGCCTCCCCTCCCTGTTATGCGCAGTCTATCCCAGAAGTCCGCGCCCTTGCATCAGTGCAGATTGCATCGTCTTGACCACCACGAAAGCGTCACGCAAATGGCTGCGTTCGAAGGCCGAGAGGTCTGCCGGGGGCATGAAATTGTCCGGCGTCTCCCCCCGCCGGATCTGTCGTGCCTGATGCGCGAGCCGTGTCTCGGCAATGAGGTCATAGGCATCCAGCAGGTCGCGCCCGCCGCTTTTCGAGATCAGGTCGGCCGCCATGGCTGCCTCCAGCCGGGCGCGCGTGTTGACCACCTCAAGCTGACCTTGCAGCGCATACATCCGTCCCAGATCGACAACCGGGATAACTCCGTTCAGCTTCAGGTCCACCGTGTTGCGATGCGCGCCCGAGCGGATGGTCGAAATGCTCCTGAAAAGGCTTAGCGGGGTCTGATGAGTGAGCGTGTTGCTCGCCATGTGGGCGGTGAAAATGGAATTGCCCGCCGCGGCCTCCAGCGTGCGCCGCTGCAGCCCCTCGAACAGGGCTGCATCCCCGCCGATGGGCCGCAGGTCGAACATCACCGAAGCCAGCATCTGCGCTTCCTTGCCGGGATTCGAGATCCAGTGCTGGAAATATTCCCGCCAGACCGACAATGGCTGACGCCAGCGCGGGTTTGTCGCCATCATGTCACCGGGGCAATAGATATAGCCGCAGGCGTTCAGACCGTCGCTCACGAATTCCGCGAAAGGCTCGAAATAGGCCAGATCGCTCTCGCTCAGCCCTTCATCGAGGATCAGGCAATTGTCCTGATCCGACACGCCCGTCTGTTCCTGCCGCCCCTGAGAGCCGCAGGCCAGCCAGCAATAACGCGCCGGGGGCGGCCCGTATTTCTCTTCCGCCAGCCGGAGCAGACGACGCGTGACCACATCGGCGATATCGGTGATCATCCGCGTCACCACATCATGCCGATTTCCTGCGGCGACCAGTTGCACCAGCAGGTTCGGAATGCGCGCAGTGACCCGCGCTAGCGCCTCGGCGATTTCCGCATGCGCCGCCTCGGCCACGAAACCGGCGGTATTGGAGGCCTGAAAGCGGGTCAGATCGGTCTGGGTGACAATGCCAACCAGCGCCTCGCCCGAGACGATGGGCAAATGGCCAAGGCCGTGCTCCATCATCATGTGCAGCACATCCGAGCCGATGGCAGAAGGAGGCAGGGTCAGCAGGGGCTGGGGCGTCATCACCTGCGCGATGGGCGTGTCATGCGCAAGCCCCTCGGCCAGCGCCTTGCCGGAAAGGTCGCGGATGGTGACAATCCCCTCCAGCGCCGTGCCATCAACCACGCAGAGGCACGAGATCCGGCGGTCACGCATGAGCTCTGCCGCTTCGCGAATGGAGAGCGTGCGCATGCAGGTGATCGGATCGGCGACCATCAACGCCTCGACGCGGACATTCGTCAGATCGGTGGCATCCCGTTCCGCCCCGCGGGAGCGGTCAAAGAACCGGCGGAAGGCGTCATGCCGTGTCATGAGAGCATGGAAATTCTGCTCGGGTATACAAAGCAGCGTGCTTGGTTCCGTGGCTTTCGCCGAGGTGACGGCGATGCCATCGCGGAGCAAGCCGCGCTCACCGAAGGTGTTGCCAGAGCCGAGCACCGAGATCACTTCGTCGCGCGCATCCCGCACGCTTACCTGACCCTCCAGTACGATGTAGAGGCCCTTCATGGGCTCACCGAGGCGATAGGCACTCTCGCCATTGGCGAGCGTGATCCACTCGATTGCCGTGACAAGCTCGTCGAGGGTGCTTTCGGGCAGATTGTCGTAAGGGTGGAGGTTGGACAGGAAGGACAGCGCGTCATGTTTCATGGAAGTCATCCTCCTACATTTGCAGGCTTGCTGAAAGCCGCAAAT
>SLDH01000369.1 GCA_007125415.1 Roseovarius sp. | reverse complement strand
GGACGATGATGCTGGGCATGTTTCTCGTGCAGCCGCGCGCGGCGCGGCCTATTGTTCCGGCACGGGTCATCGAAAAGCATGAGCCGGACGATGATGCGGGCGACTGGCCATGATCGAATTGATGAGCATATCGCAGAGCGGGCAGGCGACCATAAGCCTGATTATCGTCCTTGTGATGTTCGTACTGTTCATCCGAGAGACCTATCCGACGGAAGTGGTGGCCATGTCGGGGGCGGCGGCTATGCTGGCCCTGGGTGTTCTGCCCTATGATGCCGCGCTCGACGTGCTGTCCAACCCCGCGCCCTGGACCATTGCGGCGATGTTCATCGTCATGGGGGCGCTGGTGCGCACGGGCGCGCTGCATGCCTTCACGGCCATGGCCGAGCGCCGTGTGAAGACCAGCCCCGCGCTTGCGATGATCATGCTCATGGGCTTTGTCATCATAGCTTCGGCATTCGTATCGAACACACCGGTGGTGGTGGTGATGATCCCGGTTTTCGTGCAGCTTGCGCGCAGCCTGGGTGTTTCGGCGTCGAAACTCCTCATTCCGTTGAGCTACGCTGCGATCATCGGCGGTACGCTGACCCTGATCGGCACATCAACCAACCTTCTCGTTGACGGTGTGGCGCGGACACATGGGCTGGAAGCCTTCACGATCTTCGAGGTCACCCCGCTGGCGGTGATACTGGTGATCTGGGTGATGCTTTATTTGCGCCTGATCGCCCCTCTGTTGCTGCCGGATCGATCTTCGATGGCCGATCTGCTTTCCGACAAGTCGCGGATGAAGTTCTTTACCGAAGCGGTGATCCCGCCCGAGTCGAACCTGATCGGGCGCGAAGTCACCGGGGTGCAGCTCTTCAAGCGCGACGGCGTGCGGCTCATCGATGTGATCCGCGGCGATCAGTCGCTTCGGCGCAACCTCGCGGATGTGACGCTGCAGGTCGGGGATCGCGTTGTGCTGCGCACGCAGATGACCGAATTGCTCAGCTTGCAGAACAACAAGGAACTCAAGCGGGTCGACCAGGTTTCCGCGGTGGAGACGACCACGGTCGAGGCGCTGATCACGCCCGGGTGCAAGATGGTGGGGCGCAGCCTTGGTGCGCTCCGGCTCAGGCGACGCTACGGGGTCTATCCGCTGGCGGTACATCGCCGCAATCAGAATATCGGGCGGCAGCTCGATGATCTGGTGGTGCGTGTGGGCGATACGCTCTTGCTGGAAGGCGCGCCCGAGGACATTGCGCGGCTCTCGCGCGAGATGGACATGGTGGATGTCAGCCAACCTTCGGCGCGGGCCTTCCGTCGGGGGCACGCGCCACTGGCGGTTCTGGCGCTGGCGGGAATCGTGGTTCTGGCGGCCCTTGGCGTGGCACCGATCCTGGCGCTGGCCATTGTCGCAGTAGCGGTGGTGTTATTGGTGCGCTGTATCGATGCGGATGAGGCATTCTCCTTCGTCGATGGCCGCCTGCTTGCGTTGATATTTGCCATGCTGGCGGTGGGGGCGGCGTTGCAGGTATCGGGCGCGGTGTAACTGATCGTCGGTGCGATTGCTCCTCATCTGGTGGGCCTGAGCGCGTTCTGGATCATTCTTGCCGTCTACGGGGTGACCTCCCTTCTGACGGAGATGGTCAGTAACAATGCGGTGGCAGTCGTGGTGACACCCATTGCCATCGGGCTCGCGGAAGCCATGGGGATCGATGCGCGCCCGCTGGTGGTGGCGGTGATGGTGGCGGCCTCGGCCAGTTTCGCCACGCCCATCGGGTATCAGACGAACACGCTGGTCTATGGCCCCGGTGGCTACAGGTTTACCGATTTCATGAAGGTGGGCATTCCGCTCAATGTCAGTGTCGGCCTGCTGGCTTCGGCCTTGATCCCGTTCATCTGGCCGCTTTGAAGGTAGATGGGCGGGCTCTGCCCCCGGCATGCCACCCCCTGCGCTTCGTCCATGGGGCTCTTGAGTATTTCGGGAACATTGAAAGTGCGGATGTTGCAGCACAGAGGCATGGTGTGCAACCGCTTGCAGGGCGGGGCAGGGCTGCGCTAAAGAATGCAGCAATTGATGATATTGAAGGAACAGCGCATGGCCGGCCATTCCAAATGGGCAAATATCCAGCACCGCAAGGGGCGTCAGGACGCGGTGCGCGCCAAGCTTTTCTCCAAGTTTTCCAAGGAGATAACGATTGCCGCCAAGATGGGCGATCCTGACCCCGAGAAGAATCCGCGCCTGCGCCTCGCGGTCAAGGAGGCCAAGGCGCAATCCATGCCCAAGGACAATATCGAGCGCGCGATCAAGAAGGCGATGGGGGGGGAGGCGGAGGATTACGAGGAAATCCGCTATGAGGGCTACGGGCCGGGGGGCGTTGCGGTGATCGTGGAGGCGATGACGGACAATCGTAACCGCACCGCGAGCACCGTGCGCTCGACCTTCACCAAGCATGGCGGCAACCTTGGCGAGACCGGCAGCGTGGGCTTCATGTTCGAGCGCAAGGGCGAGGTGGTCTACCCGGGCGAGGCAGGTGACGCGGAGAGCGTGCTGATGGCAGCCATCGAGGCGGGGGCAGAAGATGTGGAATCGGGAGAGGAAGGCCACAGGATCTGGTGTGCCGATACGGATCTGAATGAGGTCTCCACCGCGCTGGAAGCCAGCCTGGGCGAGAGCGAGAGCACACGTCTGGTGTGGCGGCCCACGACGACCACGGAGATGGATCTTGAGGGCATGCAGAAGCTGACGCGGCTGATCGAGGCGCTGGAGGATGATGACGACGTGCAGCGCGTGACCACCAATTTCGACGCCAGCGACGCGGTGATGGCGCAGCTTGAAGAGGGCTGAAACGGGGCATGCGGTTTGTACGTTTCGTACAATTGCCCCCCGGTCTTTGTACAATTCCCCGGCACCGCGCGCCGCGTCAGATGTCCAGCCTGCCCTGCGCGGTGCGGTCCTGCTCCACGGCGGCTTTCTTGAACGCATCGTCGCGGCGGGCGGACAGGCGCACGGCGCGGTCACGCAGATTCAACGCCTCTTCGATCGTGACGATCTGGATACGCCGCAGACTCGTTCCCCGACGGCCCGCGAAACAGCACGTTGTAGGAGGCGTTGGAGTTGAACGGCGGGTCGAGATAGATCAGGTCCACCGATCCGCTCGCGCAGCACGCTCAGGTTGTCGCCGTAATAGAGGTGATTGCCCATGGCTCTGCCCTTCCTGCCGCGCGGTTCACTCTGCGGTCATATGGTTAACAGGCTGCTGAAAAATGAACAGGGCTTGTGAAGGTGAGGGAAACTGTTTTTCCCACGCCGGTTTTGCGGCTCAGGGAGGGTGGGCGCCGCCCGCGCTGGTCGCCCGGGCGAGACGATGGGGCAAGCGTGGCGCTCGCGGATCGGGCGCGCCTCACAGCCGCTGTGCGCGGTTGTGCCTTTGGGACGGGGGCGCGCGGTGGTAGGGTGCGAGGGAGAGCAGGGAGGACATGACATGAGCTGGAACCCGACACAGAGCCCCGATTGCCCCGATGCAGGCAATCTTGATGCGATCGAGACGCTGATCATTCCGCGGGCGCGGGATATTGGAGGGTTCGAGGTGCGCCGTGCCTTGCCGGCCCCGGCGCGGCAGATGGTGGGGCCGTTCATATTCTTCGATCAGGTGGGGCCGGCGGAATTCCTGACCGGGGAGGGCATCGATGTGCGCCCGCATCCGCATATCGGGCTGGGGACGGTCACCTATCTCTATGAGGGCGAGTTCCAGCACCGTGACAGCCTCGGCACGGACCAGATGATCCATCCCGGCGCGGTGAACTGGATGGTGGCCGGGCATGGCGTGACCCATTCGGAGCGCACCAGCGCGGCCACACGGCGCGGCGAGAGCCGGTTGCTGGGCATTCAGACCTGGGTGGCGTTGCCCGAGGCCGAGGAAGACCGCGCGGCGAGTTTCGAGCATCATGGCGAGGCCAGCCTGCCCTTGCTGGAAGACGCGGGCACAAACCTGCGCCTGATCATGGGGCGCGGGTGGGGCGAGGCGGCACCCGTGAGCACCTTCACGGACATGTTCTATGCCGATGTGATGCTGGCGGCCGGGGCCAGCTTGCCGCTGCCCGATGATCATGAGGACAGGGGTGTCTATGTCACGCAGGGCGCGGTGGAGGTGGCGGGGCAGAGCTTCGGGGCGGGGCAGATGATGGTGTTTCGCCCCGGTGACGCGATCACGCTGAAGGCCTCCGGGCAGGGGGCGCGGATCGTGGCGCTGGGCGGCGAGACGCTGAACGGGCCGCGCTATATCTCTTGGAATTTCGTCGCCTCCAGCGAGGAACGGATCGCCGCCGCCAAGGAGGCGTGGAAGGCCGGTGACTTTGCAGACGGGCGGTTTCGCCTGCCGCCCGGCGATGATGCGGAGTTCATACCGCTGCCCTGAGCGCCGCCTTCGGCGAGAGTATTTTCGGCAAAATGAAGGCGGGCTTGTGCTGGACAAGCGCGGTGCCGCACCGCATGTTCGGGCGTGGCAAAGGCGGAGGATGTCATGCGCTGGG
>SLDH01000261.1 GCA_007125415.1 Roseovarius sp. | reverse complement strand
TTCGGAGAGCACGGTCGGGAGCGATCATGGAGTTACCGAACCGATCACGCGGAAACCTCAGAAGCGCCGGGAAAGGTCAGTCGGCGATCAGGCGATCGGAACGTTGTCCACCGAATAGACATAGACCGCCCCGCGCTGGGCCTGTGTGGCAGCGCGGCGGGCGGCAAGGGAATCGCCTCCCCGTGTCGTCGCGGCGCCGGCCATCGTTTCGATGATGGCGCCGAAACCAGAGCTTGCCGCCCCCCGGGATTGAACCACGCGGATGCCGCCCTGGCTCAGGAAGGACAGGTCGAGCGGGTTCTCCTGGGGCGCTGCCGCCGTGGCGATCACGAACAGATGCTCACGCCCGAAGGTGCTGTCGTTGAACTCGACCACCTCTTCGGAAAACACGGCATTCTCCTCGCCTGCGATACGTGCGCGCAGCCGGACCGGATCGGGGAGCATCATGGAGATCGAATAGTCGCTGCCGACAAAGACGATGTTGAGGTCAACCGGGGAGGTGCTGTTATTCTCGACGCGGATATGCACCGTATTGCCGGGCTGCACGACACTCGGGTGGTGCATGGCCATTGCCGTGCCGCTCTCCAGCGGGCTGAGGAATTCCGGCAATCGTGTAACCTCGACGGAAAGATCGGTCGCGTCAAAATCATCGAACCGGGCCAGCCGGGCCAGGTTGGTAGCCCGATAGATGGTGATCAGCGCGTCGCGGATCCAAAGCGGGATCGCGCGCTGGTCTTCCGGCTCGAGGTTTCGGGAATAGGGCCGCTCATGCGGGCGCAGCGACAGCGAAGCGCTGCTGTCAAGCAGCCACAGGCGGGGAGTGGTGGAGCCGTCGGCCTCCTCGAGGAGCGGCGCATCGGCTTCGGTGATGCCGCCCTGCGCGCGCATCAGTGCCGCCACCTGCGCCTCGGAGCGGATATCGAAGCGCAGATCCGTATCGGCGCCCGGCTCGGCCAGCCGCAAGCGGATGGGGGCAGCCGGATCGGATGCGATGGCTTCCAGCGCTTCGGTCACCAGCGCCGCGGCGGCGGCATCGGCCGGGTCGAAGCGCGGGCGCGCGATGGTCAATTCGAACGAGACGACCTGTTCGACCAGCAGCGCATAGGCGTTATCGGGGATATCCGTCAGCGCGATCGCGGGAAAATCGGCATCGGTGTCGTCTTCGGAAAGCGCCGCAAGCTGACTGCGCAAGGCCGTCGTGCTGCCAACCTGCACGACACCAAGCGCCTGCGCGACATCATCACCGGGCTGAGCCAGCACCGCAAGCCGGGTGCCCGGGGCAAGCTGATGCATGTGACCGGCCGCGATCGACCGGGACGAAGCCGTTCCGGCGATCCGCCATTGCGGCACATAAGGCAGGCCATCGCCGCTGTCGAAGACGGGCTCGTCCAGCGCGCCCTCGAACAGGGGCGAGGGGCGGGTGCGGTTCATGCCAAGATAGGCATGGTGGATGGCCTGGCCGAGCTGCCGGTAGCTGACGCGCGGGTTCTCGCGCAGCTTGCTGAGCAGGGCGAAGCTGAAAAGCCCCATCTGCACCGGCGAGTCGCTGCCGCGAGGCAGGGGCAATTCGGGTGTTACCTCGATGGTCTGCGCGGCAAAGAATGCAACCATCGGGGCCAGACCTTCGCTCGTTTGCTCGGCAGTTTCGTCACCGAACATGCTGCGCGCGCGCATTCCGGCGGTATTGCCTCCGGCGCTGCGGGTCGTTGTCTGGCGCCACATATGGTCCGGAATCCCGTATTTCCTCAGATCGAGCTTGCGGGCCACTTCTCCCTCGGGAACAAGGTCGAGCGCGCGGGTGATCGTGGCCGAGTGGCAACAATCGAACACCGCCCAGACCCGGGCACCCTTCTGCCGGATCGCATCGATATCGGCCTTGATATCCTTGTCCACATATCCGTTCGGCCAATGCCCGTCCGCTTGCGTGAGCGGGGTGACGTCGCGCGGCAGGAATACCTGATCCTTGCCATCGACCTCCTGCTCGGGAAAACGGGCGGGTTGCTCGATTCCGTGCCCTGCGAAATGCAGGTAAACGAAATCTCCGGCTTGCGCCTCATCCGCGAGTCGCGCCATTGCGCCACGGATATTGGCCAGTGTCGGCTCGGCTGTCGCAAGGTCCAGACTGGAGGCCAGAACGGTCACATCCCCGGCGGAGAATGGCACAGGCGCGTCGTTCGTCAGATAATCATGCGCAAGCAGCGCGTCATTGTTCGGGCCTTCCAGCCAGTCTTCGTCCAACAGTCCGGGATACTCGCTGACCGCGACGATCAGCGCGCGATTGCGACGTTGGCGCGGCTGCTGCGTTTCTGCGACTGCGCGGGGCGCAACCGCAAGGCCGCTCCCCGCGACGATCGCCGCCGTCCCCAGCAGCACGGCTCTTCGGCTAAACAGAGCAACCATGTATCATCGGCCTCCCGCGTGACTTTCGGGAAACATCACATGAGAGGCGACGTCAATCAACCGGCGCTTCGGCCTGTCGGGGCGATCATTTCCGGAAGAATGCGTCCTTCACGCTCGCGACCAGCGCCCTTTGATCATTCGAAAGGGCCTGCCCGCCGTAATCACCGATGAAGGCATCGAAAGGGTCTTCGAGACGCGCGGACGCGCCTGACATTTCCTCAAGCACCGCCAGCCCGCAATAGGGCACGTAAATCGCCGAATACCCGCCTTCATGGGTCATGATGATGCGCCCCTGCGCATGAGTGTTCGCCACCTCCATCAAGGCGCGCGTCATCCATGCGTAATCGGATGAGGCGAGCATCTGCATGCCCAGCGGATCGAGCGCGCAGGAATCGAACCCGCTGGGCACAAAGATCAGTTCAGGCTCGAAGGCATTCAGGGCCGGGATCACCAGCTCCTCGAACGCGTGCCGATAGGCGCCGCTGCCTGATCCGGGCGGCAGCGGGATGTTGAGGTTGCGCCCCTTGGCCTCGCCCGTGCCCAGATCGCCCAGCGCGCCGGAATCGGGCGGGAAGAGATTGTCCTGATGCAGCGAGATCGTCAGCACCGATGGATCGTCATAGAAGATCTTCTCGGTGCCATTGCCGTGGTGCACATCCCAGTCGATCGTGGCGACACGCTGCACCCCATAGGTTTGCTGCGCGTATTTCACGCCGATGGCCGCGTTGGCAAAAATGCAGAAGCCCATGGCCATTTCCGGCTCGGCGTGATGCCCCGGCGGGCGGCACAGGACATAGGCATTGTCGGCCTCGCCGGTCATCACCTTGTCGACGCCTGCAAGCACACCACCCACGGCAAGCCGCGCGATATCGAGGCTGGCGCGCCCCACCGGTGTCAGTTGCCCGCTGTCGCCACCGCCTGACTCGCAGACACGGGCGATATGGTCGATATGGCTTTGGGGATGCACGAGCCGGAGGATGTCATCCCCCACGGGCTTCGGCCGAACCGCCATGAGCTGCGGCGCGAGGTCGGTCGCTTCGACCAGCCCGTGAAAGCGGCGTTTCGTCTCGGGATTCTCGACATGCACGCCCGGCTGCAGAATGAGGCTCGGCTCCAGAAAACCGCACCAGTTCTGCGTGTCATGCCAGTAGTAGAGTTCGGATGTGACCCATGCGGTCTTGCGTGAACATGTGGTATCGGAATGAAATTGCATCGGTCTCTCCCTGTGGTGTGTCTGCCGCCTGGCGGCAGTTTCAATTTTCTGTGCGGGCGGGAAGACAACAACAATGAGGTGTCTTCCCGATTTTGCCCCTCGTTCTGTTCCTGCGGGCGCTTTGGTGCAAGGATCAGCCTTGCCCGTGCTACGCGGCGATCGCCTTGGCGGCGCGCTCGGCCACGAGGATGACAGTTGCGTTCAGATTGCCCGAAATCATGCGCGGAAAGACCGAGGCATCGGCCACATGCAGCCCGTCCACGCCGTTTACGGCAAAGCTGTCGCTGTCCACCACGGCATCCGTGTCCTTGCCCATGCGGCAGGTCGAGGACGGATGATAGAGCGTCATGCAATGCGAGCGCACATAGGTCTCGAGGTCCGCGTCGCTCTGACATTCCACCGAGGGGCTCATTTCCCCATCGAGCAGCGAGGCCAGCGGGTCCGAGCTGGCGACGCGCCGCTGTATGCGGATCGCCTCGACCAGCGTGGCGAGATCCTGCCCGGTGGGGTCTGACACGAAGTATTTCGGATCGATCGCCGGATACCGGACCGGATCGGGCGACAATAGCGTGATCTCACCCCGGCTTTGCGGGCGCTGCAGCGTGCAATGCATGGTCATGCCTGCCTTGACGGACATGAAGCGTGTATAGTCGCGATGCGGGGAGGCCGCGCCATAAAGCTGTATGTCGGGCTCCACATCGGGGCGGGAGCGCACATGTGCACCTGCGGCGACCCAGGGCACCGAGCGCGGGCCGGTGCCGCTTTCTTCCCATTCCTTGAAACTTTCGGCAATGAACGCATCATCCCAGGCGCCGATGCCGGTATGCTCCCTGGTGTAATAGGAAAAGGCCACGTTGATATGGTCCTGCAGATTCTTGCCCACTTCGGGGATATTGGCCAAAGGCTCCACCCCCACCGCCTTCAACTCATCCGCCGGGCCAAGCCCCGAGAGCATCATGATCTGCGGTGTGCCGATGGCCCCGGCCGACAGGATCACCTCACCATCGGTGCGCACCTGCTCGGGCTGGCCGTTGCGCAGATATTCCACCCCGACAGCACGGCCCCTCTCGATGAGCACCCGGGTGACCAGCACATGTTTGATCACGTCAAGGTTCGGCCGGTCCTGTACCGGAATGAGATAGGCGCGGTTGGTGCCCGAGCGCATCCCCTCCTTGATGGTGAACTGAAAGAAGCCGAACCCTTCCTGGTTTTCACCATTGAAATCGACATTCTCGTCATAGCCTGCGTTGACGCCCGCCTGCACCCACGCCTCCTCATGCGGGTGGCGGTAGCCGGGGCTTTCCACATGCAGGGGGCCACCGGTGCCATGCAACTTGCTGTTGCCATGGTTCGCATTGTGCTCGCAGGCGATGAAATCGGGCAGCACGCTGTCCCAGCCCCAGCCCGTGCAGCCCATTTCCTCCTCCCAGAGGTTGAAATCATAGGGCAGGCCACGAATGTAGATCATCGCGTTCATCGAGCCCGAGCCGCCCATCATTTTTCCGCGCGGCCAGAAAATGCGCCGCCCCCGGCATCCGGCCTGTGCGGTGGTGTAATAGCCCCAGTCCGCATCGGTGTTGAAGAGCGTGACCCAGTCCGACGGCACCTTGGAGTTGATCGGCTGGTCACCGCCCGCTTCCAGAAGCAGCACCTTGCGGTTTTCATCCGCGCTCAGCCGGTTCGCCAGAACGCATCCCGCTGATCCTGCGCCGATGATGATCGTGTCATACATGATTGCTTCCTTTCTGTGGTCAGCGGTCGCGCCCGGGGGCGGCATGCCCCACCTCCCGGCATGGCCTCGGTTTCGTCCGTCAGGTTTCTTGCGGCGGTTTCTCCTCGGTGCCGCGCCGTGCGCGGCCCGTCATCTTTCGCATCAGTCTGTCGGCGCCATCAGCAAGGCCCTTGGGCAGGAACATCACGAAGAGGATCAATGCGAGCCCGAGGATCAGGTTACGTGCATCGCCCATCTCCTTGCTTACCTCCACCACGATCAGAATGACCCCTGTGCCGACAAGCGGCCCCCATGTCGAGCCGAGCCCGCCGACCACCACCATGGCGAGCACGAACATGAGCGTCGAAAACTCGAAAAGGCTGGGCCCGGCGAACCGAAAATGTGCCGCGTAGACCCCGCCCGCGAGGCCGGTGAGAAAGGCGGTGATGGCAAAGGCTGCCACCTGATAGGTCTTGCGGTCGATCCCCCGGCTGCTGGCATAACCCACATTGTCGCGGATCGCCCGGAAGGCCAACCCCAGCCGTCCGTGGATGATCACCACCACAGCAACAATCGTCAGCGCGAAGGCCGCCAGCACCACATAGTAATGACCGAGGACCCAGTTCCCCCGCAGCAGCGGGCGGAAGCCGAAATCGTCAAAGCGCGAAAACCCGGTCGAGCCGCCGAAAAGCTGCTGGCAATTGTTGCGTATCAGCGTGAAACACTCGGTTTCGGTGATGATCAGGATGTGAACGGTGGCCGCAATCGCATATGTCAGCAGGGCCACATAGGCCCCCGTCAGCCGCAGGCAGGCCATACCTACCAGCAGTGCTGCGCCTGCGCTGAAAGTGGCCGCCAGCGGGATCGCCTGCCACACGGAGAGCTCGAGGAACGTCACGCTCATGGCAACCCCGTAGGCCCCGCAGGCGAAGAACAACAATTGTGCCAGCGAGAACACGCCTGCATGGCCCATCAGGACGTTCCAGTTCATGGCCACCATGGCCCAGATGAAAAAGACGATGATCTCGCCCAGCATATAGCGTTCGGTGATCACCAGCGGCAGCGCCGCAAACCCCACGACCACCAGCAGCCCGAAGCCCAGATGCCGTTGCAAACCGGTCATAGCCGCACCACCTTTTCCTTGCCGAACAGCCCCTGAGGCCGCCAGATAAGCACCGCGATCACCAGAATGAGCATCGCCGGAAAGCCGAAGCGCACACCGAAGTAAAAGCCGATCGCCGCTTCCAGCAGGGCAAGCCCGAAGGCGCAGACGCCCGCGCCCCAGACATTGCCCAGCCCCGCGACCACACAGATCACGAAGGCTTTCAACAACGGATCGCCCCCCATCTGCGGCGACAGCGTGGCAACCGTGGAGATCATCAGCCCCGCGACGCCGGCAAGGGCGCCGGCAAGCGCCATCACCTGCAGAAAGACCGTATTCGTGCGCACTCCCATCAGGCGCGCCGCGTCGCGATTCATCGCCGTGGCGCGGATCGCCCGGCCGAAGCGGGTTTTCAGCAGCAGCCAGGCAACCGCGCCGATACAGACCATCGCGACCACGAGGATCACCAGCGATTGCAGCGAAACCACGACCCCGCCGATACGGAAGGTCCCGCTGACCCCGACCGTCTGCTGATAGGGGTAGCCGCCGAACATCTTCAGGGTCACGTCTTCCATCAGGATCGCGAGCCCCGCTGTGGCCACGATCACATTGGTGGTGAAATCGGTTCCCGTGAGCATGAAGCGCACGATCAGAAGATGCGTCAGGATGCCGACGAGCGCGCCGGTCAGCATGGCCACCAGCACCGCGCCGATCATCGGCAGCCCCAAGGAGGAGGCCAGCGAAAAGACGACATAGGCCCCGACGGTCATGAACATGCCATGGGCCATGTTGAACATGCCCAGCGTGCCGAAGATCAACGACAGGCCGACAGCGGCGAGGGCATACATCGAGCCCATGGTCAGCCCGGTGACCAGTATCTGGATCGGAATGTCCATTTCAGTGCCCTCCAAGATAGGTTGTGAGGATGTCCTTCGACTGGCGCGCCTCCTCGGTGGTGCCCGACCAGACGATGCGGCCCGCGTCCAGCAGGCTGATCCGGTCCGCGAAAGACATCAGGCGGCTGGGATTCTCCTCGACCATAAGGAAAGAGTAGCCCTCCTGCCTGAGGGCCGCGAGCGCCGTGTATATCTGCTCGATCAGAAGGGGTGCCAAGCCCAGCGACGGCTCGTCCAGCATCAAGAGCCGCGCATCACCCATCAGGCCGCGCCCGATTCCGACCATCCGCCGCTCCCCGCCGGAAAGCGAGCTGGCAATCTGGGCACGGCGTTCCTTGAGCCGGGGAAAGAGCGTGAACACACGCTCGAGCCGTTCTGCGATGAGGGTGGGGTCGCTCACCAGATAGGCCCCCATCAACAGGTTCTCCTGAACCGACATGTCGGCGAAAAGCTGATCTCCCTGCGGCACATGGATAAGCCCGGCCTCGACCCGCGCATGCACGCTGGCCGCTTCCAGGCGCTTGCCCGCAAAGCTGAACTCACCGCTGCGAAAATCCAGAAAGCCCGAGAGCGTGCGCAGAAAGGTGGTCTTGCCATGGCCATTGGGGCCGATGACGGCCAGAACCTCACCCTCGGAGACCTGCGCCGATACCCCGTGCAGCACCGGCCGGTTCAGATAGCCCGACACCACATCGCGCGCCTCCAGAAGCATGGTCATGGCGCAGCCTCCAGCGCACCCGTGCCGAGATAGACCTCGGCAACCAGACGGTCGCGGCGCAGCCCTTCCGGCGCGCCGTCATAGATGATGGCGCCCTGATGCATGATCACCGCACGATCCGCCACGGCCATGAGAAAGTGCATGACGTGCTCGATGAACACCAGTGTCATCCCGCGTGTCTTCAGGTCGAGCATCAGCGCGATGAATTCTTCGATTTCCGGCGGGGTCAGCCCACCCACCGGCTCGTCCAGCAACAGGATATCAGGCTCATTGACGAGCGCGGTGGCCACCATCAGCTTCTTGCGCGCCAGCACCGGGATGCCCGCCACCCTGTCCTCGGCGATCTCTTCCAGCCCGATATCCGCAAGCACTGCCCGCGCCGCGTCACGGTCGGCCTTGCGGGTCAGAACCCAGCCGCCCGCGCTGCGCCGCCCGAAGGCCTGAGCGGCCAGCACATTCTCATAGACGGTCAGATTGTCGAAGCCCGAATTGAGCTGAAAGGTCCGGGCAAGGCCGCGCTGACAAAGGCGGTGCGGCGCCTGCCCCACGATGGGCTCTCCCATGAAATCGATCTGCCCTTCGCTCACGGGCGTCAGCCCGCTGATCAGGTCGAAAAACGTGGTCTTGCCAGCCCCGTTGGGCCCGCCGATCCCAAGGGTCTGACCCTTGGGAACGACAAGATCGACACCGTCGACGGCAGCCAGCGCCCCAAAGCGCTTGACCACGCCGCGGCAAGCCAGAGCCGGCACGGCGCCGGTGTTTGCCGCAGCGCCCATCACGGGCTTTGCAGACACTGGCTCTTCGGACATGGTGTTCAGCTCTCCATCCAGGGCGGCATCTCGAAGCTGCCCACGTCATAGGGGGCAGGGGCGATGAGCACGCCGTCGCGGTCCTTGTCCTTGATCTGGCTGAAGATATGCGGCATCCCCAGCGACGGATCATTGGTCTCGGTGGGATAGGCGAACGCCGATTGCGTGTCCGGCTTGATCCGCATCGTGCCCACCGGGCTGCGGTAGATGAGTTGCTTCAGACGGTCCGCGACGAGACGGTTCTGATCTTCCTCATAAGGCTCGCCCGGCCCCCCGGCCAGTGCCGCGGCAATCGCATAGGCATGCATTGCCGTATAGGTCTGACCACCGCTATTGGGTGAGGCTGTCGCGCCAAAGCGCTCCCTGTAGGCGTCCGCGAAAGCCGTGCCGATCTCATCCTGAAGCGCCCCGATCACAGTGGAGTAAAGCACACCCACCGAGTTGTCGCCGGCAATATCACGGAATGCCCCCAGCGAGGCGCCATATTGCAGATACATCAGGCTGTTGGTCGGGTTGTTCATGAACTGGTTCATCAATTGCGCCTGATCGGACGCATAGAAATGCGTGACCGCGATGACACCCGGCGGATCGGACCGCAATTTGGCAAGGGTCGGGCCCCAATCCGTCACCGGGACGACGACTGTCTCGTAGAGCGACACCTCGTAGCCAAAATCTGCCGCGTCATCCCTCAGCGCATTGGCGATATTGACCGAATAGGTGCCCGGCCCCGTGACGATGGCCAGCTTGCGGTTGGGCGGGGTGAACTGACCGTCGTCCTCGAGTTGCTTGAGAAACTGCAGAAGGCCCGTGCCATACATCGTTTCGGGCGGATCGTACTGGAAAATCCCCCAGTAGCGATCAGGGTCCGACATGACCAGTTCGTCATGCACGGCAACCGTCATCGCATGCATCCCGATGATCCCTGCATCGGCCACGACATCATGCATCGCCGTGCCTGTCTCGAGGTTGTAGCCGGTGATGAGCGCGCTTGCATTGTCGCGGTCGATCAGACGCTGTGACGCCTGGATCACGATGTCATCGCCCCGGCTTTCGGTATCCACAAAGACAGGCTGCACCGGATGTCCGAGGATACCGCCCACCGCGTTGATCTCATCCGCCGCCATCTGCAGGCCGTTGCGAAACTCGAGCCCGTCCGCTGCGACAGCCCCTGTCATGGGCGCCGGGCATCCGATCACGATGGGCTCACCGCTCTGCGCCTGTGCCGCACTGTTCAGGCCCGCAAGCATCGCCGCGGATCCCGCAGCGACACCTCCGGTTCCGCGCAAGAACCCCCGGCGTGACGTCTTGACATTCTGTGACATGTTCTCTTTCTCCCTTGTTTCGGTTGGCTTTTTTTAATTCAGTACAATTGGCCGCCGGCAAAGCGGCGCCATTCTTGCCGGTCGCTCGGCCGGTTTTCGCATCCGCAGTTCATGACGGATACACCGGCGCAGAACGCTGCTGCCACCATCTCGCCAGACCCAGAACGGCTGAATCCCTGCCGCGCGCGCCGATGATCTGCAATGAATGTGGCAGACCCCGAGCGCCCAGTCCAGTCGGCACCGCCGCCGCCGGCTGCTGACTGAGATTGATGGGAAAGCTGAAGCCGGCCCAGCGGAACCAGCGGTCAAGCCCGCTGCCCGGCGGCACTTCAAAGCCCGCCTCGAAGGGCATGATTGCCACGGTCGGCGACAACAGAAAGGCATAGCGATCGGTCAACTGGTCCATGGCCGATCCGAATTCGGCACGGCGGTTCACCATCCTGATATAGTCGGATGTCGTCATCCCGGCCACATGCTTGACGATCTCCATCAGCCCGGGATCGATGTCGGCAGGATCGAGCATGTCAATCGCGCCAAAGCCGCCAAGACGTGCCCGGGCGCCACAATACCACAAACGGGTCGCGATATCGTAGACCTCATCCAGAAAGGGCAGGTCGATCTCTTCGAGAATGGCCCCGGCGCCCCGGAATTCCGCAAGACAGGCCTCGAATTGCGCGGCGACTTCCGGCGCGACCTCTCCACCGGGCGGCGTCTTCCACACGCCGATCTTCAGACCCTTCGGCGGCAGGTCTTGCACCGCCAGCTTTTCAAGCTGTCCGGCACCCTGAAACCAGTCCCTCAGATCGCGGCCGGACATTGCCGCCAACATCGCCTCCACATCCTCGATGCGCAGCGCCATCGGGCCGACATGGGCGACAGTGCCGAAGGCCGAGGGCGGGTAGGCGGGCACCCGGCCGAAGGTCGGCTTGATGCCGGATATGCCGGTGAAGGCCGCAGGGATGCGGATCGAGCCCGCGCCATCGCTGCCCAGATGCAGAACACCGGCACCCATCGCGGCCGCCGCCGCCGCCCCGCCGGACGATCCCCCCGGTGTCAGCGACAGATCCCAAGGATTGCGTGTGATCCCCCAGCGGGGGCTGTCGGTCAATGCTTTCCAGCCGAACTCGGGCGTCGTCGTCGCCCCCAGCATCACCATGCCTGCCGCCCTCAACCGGGCCACACAGGGCGAGTCCTCGGCACAGGCCGTATATGCGCTCAAACGGCTGCCGTAACTGATCGGCCATCCTGCAACGCTCACGATGTCCTTGATCGTTCCGGGCACGCCGTCGATGGGCGATGTGGGCCGGCCTGCCTGCCACCGCGCGGCCGATGCGGCGGCCGCGGCGCGTGCGCCATCATGATCAATGAGCGTGAAGGCATTGCAAGTTTCTTGCGCTTCTTCGGCACGCGCCAATGCCTTTTCGGTCACCTCTACAGGTGACAGCGCCCCCGATGCATAGGCCGATGCAAGCTCGGCCGCCGAAAATCGGCAGATGTCTTCTGCCGTTCGCGCTGTCATCGGGAGAGATTGGCTGTTCGGCACTGTCAGATCGGTCCTGTTTCTGGCACGACCCTACTCTGCCCGCAGGTCTGATTGATTGTAAAATACAAAAATTGACACAAACATATTCATTTTATAGGTAACTATGCCATGACACCCAGCCTGAAACAGCTCGACTATATCTGCGCGGTCCAGGAAAGCGGCAGCTATGCGAAGGCTGCGAAGAAAATGAACATCTCGCAATCCTCGATCGTCGCGGCTGTTTCCATGGCGGAGCAATATCTTGGCGCGCGCATCTTTTCACCGCAGAAAGGGCGCGGCGTGCTCATTACGGCGGCTGGCGAGAGATTCATCACATCGGCGCGGCGTCTGCTGGCCGCGAAGGAGGAATTTCACCGCACCATCCGATTTCCCGGCTCGGTGAACGAAAGCCTGCGCATCGGCCTGTTCGAGCCCTTCAGTTCGATCATCATGACAGACGTGATGCGCCGCCTGAAAGACGAGATCAGCGATATCTTCGTCGAGTTGATCGAAGCGGACCAACTGACGCTGAAACGCTGTCTGGATCAGGGCGAGGTGGATGTTCTGCTCGTCTACGATCTCGGCCCCGATTTCTCGGGCACGGTCGAACATATCGGCCGCGCCCCGCCGCACGCGATGGTTCACAAGGACAGTGCGCTTGCGCGGCATGACGCGATCAGCATCACGCAACTGGCTGAGGAACCCATTTCCCTGTTGAGCCTGCCGCTGACCACTTCCTACCTGATGAGCCTGTTCGATGCAGCCATCCACCGCCCCCGGATCGTCTTCAAGAGCCGAAATTACGAAACGGTCATCCGCAGCGTCGCCAATGGGCTGGGCGCGACGGTCCTGAACGCATGGCCGCGCCATGCGCTTCAGGTCGAAACCAATACGAAGCGGCTGCACCTCACCGATACGCTGCCAGCACCCAATATCGTGACCGTGGATCACTATGGCGAAATGCGCCCGCGGGCGGTAAAATCCTTCATCGCTATCCTGAAGGATTATTTTGCCGAGGCCTACCGCTACTGACCGGGCTCCACCAAGGGCTTGCGCGGCATCAGGTGGAGGTGTCAGGCACCGCGGCACCAATCGCATTGACGATCATCCGGCCGGCCGTGATCGAGGTGATGGCGTTCGGCAGATCAACCGATGGCGCGACCTCGACCACATCCATGCCGCGCAACCCGCCTTCGCGCGCCAGATGGCGCAGGATGCGCTGGACATGCTCGAACCGCAGACCGCCAGGCGCGGGCGCCATCACCGCTGGCATCACCGAAGGGTCCAGCCCATCCGCATCGACGGTCAGGTAGAAGGGGCCGCGTCCGGCAAGATGCGCAAGCACCGCATTCAGGCCATGCTCGTGGATATCATCTGCACCGAAGATCATGGCGCCGTAATCGCGGGCCGCCTGAATCTCCTGCGCGCGGGCGCTGCCGGTTCCGCGAATACCGATCTGTGTGATCCCCGAAATCCATGGCAGTTCCGAAGCCCGCCGGATGGGGCTGGAATAGCCACGCCGCGCGCCGCCGACCTCGTCCCGCCAGTCGATATGCGCGTCGATCTGCACCAGATGGATCGGCCGCGCCACGACCTCGAGCGCCTCCACAACCGGGATGGTGACGCCGTGATCGCCGCCCAGCACCGCTGCAAACCGCGATTGCTGCACATGACGTTTCAGCACCCGGATGCTTTCATCGAAATCATCGCCGAAATCAGTGTCAGCCCCCATGAAATTGCCGGCGTCCCGGCCGCCATGCGGCAAAATCTGTGCCATCGTTGACCCGATGTCGAAATCCCAGTGATCGGTGGGAAGGCACAACTGGTCGGACTGAGCGCGGATCGCCTCCGGCGCAGCGGCCTGGTCGTTCGGTCTCGGCTCGCCGGCGTAGTGCTCACTCAGCGGCAGCCCGATGATTGCCGCATCGACCGGATCCCACGCGTCGGGATCCGTGTTGACCGTCCAGTCGAGAAAGGCGCGTGCAGGTGCGAGAAGGGGCATGAGTTTTCTCCTGAGTGTCTCCAGATGCTTCTTAGCAGCCTGCGGAAACAGATTTCTACATGATCCGGCCTGCGTTAAGGCAGGAGCGCAGCACCTGCCGGGGGCAGGCAGGCGACCTGAAATCGTGTGATGCCTAGTTCTTGTGGCGGTATAGGCTTCGAAGGCCGGGTCATTCGGTCTTTGCTTTCTGGCGCAATGCTAGCTCAGGCGTGCCCCGCAATCGCCGCCAAAGCGCGGGCGAGCCGGGGTGTTCAAAGGATAGGCATGTCAATGCGAGCCTCTCAGTGCTGGCAGAAGCTGCGTGTCAGGACGCCTCAAGCTGCTTTCCGCGCGAGGGCAGGCCTTGTTCGATTGGCAGGCGCTTGTTGCGTAGAAGCCGCATGATCAATTTGGCTTGTCTCCGGCCAGACGGGATAAGAACGGCTGGCTGTGGCCTGCGACCGCGAGCGAGGTCAGGAAAGAGGCGCATCAACTCGTTCACCGCCGGTTTGGGCAATGTGCGCAGCGCTTCGGGCCCGGGATAGAGGCTCTCGCTCGCCGCGCCTTCGGCAATGATGATCTCATGGCGGTCAAAGGCGAGATGAACAAAGGTGACCGGCCTGAGCGGTGCGCAGATATCCATACCGGGCAACTCGGTCAGGCGCACTGCCGCAACCAGCACCGTATCCTCGCCGAACATCCGGCCCGCTACAGGCGATTGAACGAGCATCCGGTGCTGGCGCGAGACGAACAGGTCGCGCAAGGGCAACCCGCTGCCCAGCGTGCCTGCGCCGATGCGCACCGGGCGCAGGCTCGGGGCAGCCATCTGCTCCGCAGCACTGACCTCGCGGGCGAAGACCTGCCGCACCCTCAAGGTTCGGCCATCTGCCGCGCAGACGGGATCGCCGGGCGCAAAGGTTTCGACCGGGCGGGGGCCGTCCGGCGTGTCGATCAATGTCCCGGCAACAAAACAGATCACCGGGCCATTGG
The DNA here is from genome assembly GCA_007125415.1 of Roseovarius sp. Classification (GTDB taxonomy): domain Bacteria; phylum Pseudomonadota; class Alphaproteobacteria; order Rhodobacterales; family Rhodobacteraceae; genus Roseovarius. The sequence goes on along the minus strand of SLDH01000261.1, from coordinate 879 downwards.
GTCGGCCGGGCGATGCGCCCTGATTGTTGACGAAGTTATCGCTGCCGTCGGGGATGCGCTTGATCGACTGGCCGGCGAGGAAAGATCCGAAATCCTCACCAGCGCCGATCTGTGTGGCGCCGGAGGGAAAGTTCGAGAGCCCCGCCGTGCTGCCCGAAAAGCCGCCCCAGGTGCTGCTGTCGGTCGGGTCGATCAGCGGCTGCCCGCCATAGGCGGCGGCAATGTAGGTGTCGTCCTCCGGGTCGAGCGCGAAGATGACATCGCCACCATTATTGAGCACGGCGACGCCCCGGCCCGCGTCGAATGCAAGGCTGCCGGGGGGCACGGGCGGAAGCGATCCACCGGCCTGCACCCCGACCACGACCAGCGCATATCCGCCCGGCTCAATCACCGAATCCGGTGGAAAGGTGAACCAGTGCCCGCTGCCGGGATCCCACAACTCGATGCCGCTCATGTCGATCGGCGAGGAGGAACTGTTGTAGAATTCCAGAAACTCGTCGAGCGCGGAGACCGTCCCGTTTCCATCGGTGTCAAACCCGCCACCCCCACCGGTCACCGGGTTGGGATGCACTTCGTTGATCACTATACCACCGCGGATCGCATCAGCCACTGGCAAGCTCCAGAAAAATTTTCATTAACTGCGACAACCGCAATGCTGTGCTGGTGACACAGCTTTCTGCCTTGGGTAGATCAGGATTATTTGCCAAATGTGGCGGAAATGTGATCGCGTTGCGCTTCCGCGTTGTCGCCCTGATCGGAGGTCCGGGCGGCCACTTTGTCGCATGTTGCGCCAAAATGAACAGGGGCTGCGAAGGCGGGGGAAGCTGTCCTTCCCACTTTGTTTGAGCGGCAAGAGGAGGGTATTCGTCGGGAAAACTG
>SLDH01000048.1 GCA_007125415.1 Roseovarius sp. | reverse complement strand
GCCAGTTCGCGCAACACGATATCCTCGTCGCGTTTTGTGTCGCTGTCTTCCCCGTCGTCCGCTTCCTTTTCTTCCTTTGCTTCCTTTCTCGCGGCTGTTTTCGCCTTCTCGTCTTCGTCCGAGGAGGATCCCTGCTGCTCCAGCTTGATGCCGAAAACCGACAGGGCCTTGGCCAGTGTTTCCACATCGGCCTCCAGCACGAGAATATCATCCGCACGGATGCGCCTGCCGCCATGGGGTGCGGTGATGCGCACCTCGTTGCGCACCAGCCCGACGATCTGCGCCTCGCTTTCCTCGACCTCGCGCTCGAAGGCGCGCAGGGTCAGGTTCACGGCCTTGCTGTCCTCGGGCACGCGCACTTCCGTCAGATAGGTGCCGGTGTCGAAACCGCCCGCCCCCGACGCCTTGCGCGCGGGCACCAGACGCCAGCCGATCAGGGCCACGAAGGCAATCCCCGCAAGGGCCACCGCGGCACCCACAGGTGCGAAATCGAACATGGCGAACTGGCCAAGCCCGGCCTCCGCCCGAAAACTCGAGACGATGAGGTTGGGCGGCGTGCCGATCAGTGTGGTCATTCCACCAAGGATCGTTCCGAAGGAGAGCGGCATCAGCACCTGTCCGGGCGTCATGTTCAGCCGGTTTGAAAGTTGCACCGCTACCGGCATCAGAAGCGCCATTGCCCCGACATTGTTCATGAAGCCCGACAGCAGCCCGCCCAGTCCGATCAGTGCCGCCATGCTGATAAGGCGGCCCGCGTCACGCGGCAGCATCGTGCGCGCCAGCCAGTCCACGGCGCCTGTGGTCTGCAGGCCATGGCTGAGCACCAGCACGCAGGCCACGGTAATCACCGCCGGATGTCCGAAACCGGCAAACGCGTCCTCGGCTGGCACCACCCCCGCCAGGATACAGGCCATCAGCGCCAGCAAGGCCACAAGATCATGCCGCAGCCGCCCCCAGAGAAAGAGCGTCATCGTCGCGATGAGAATGGCAAAGATGAGTATCTGAAGGGTCGTCATCATGCGGCCTTCATCCGTGGAGGTTTTGACAAAGGATCAGAATGCGCAGGCTTTATCAAAGCCTTTCCGGAAAGCCCCTCCATCAGAAGCTGCCCAGGATGGTGCCGAGCGTGACAAGCACGATCAGCGCGAGAATGGGGATGAGCACTGCCACCACCGCAATGTCCTTGTAGGCTTCGCGATGGGTCAGGCCGCAGATCGTCAGCAATGTGATGACAGCGCCATTATGGGGCAGCGCATCCAGGCCCCCTGTTGCCACCGCCGTAACCCTGTGCAGCAGGTCCGGTGACACGCCGGCAGCCTCTCCCATGGCAAGATAGCTCTCCCCCAGGGTCGAAAGTGCGATGGACATGCCCCCCGAGGCCGAGCCGGTCATCCCCGCCAGCAGGCTCGTGCCGACCGCCAGCGAGATCAGCGGATTATCGCCACCGACCGTGACAACCCAGTCACGGATCAAGCCGAAGGCCGAGAGCGAGGCGATGACCGCGCCGAAACCCACGAGGCTTGCGGTGTTGAAGATGGGCTTGAGCGAATCCTGCGCACCCTCCTCCAGCGTCTCACCCATCCCGTCGGCCAGCCGATGCCAGTTGAGCGCGGTCAGCACGAGCGAGGCCAGTGTCAGCGCGGCGATGATCGACCAGATACCACGCACCGCGCCCACATCCGTTTCTCCGAATGCCGGTGTGGCCAGATAGCCCGTGTCCATCTGCGGGATAAGGAGGAAGGTAAAGGTGAGGTTGAGCCCCAGAACCAGCACGAGCGGCAGGGCGGCCACCATGAGCGAGGGGCTGTCGGATGTGTCCCTGTCCGCCTCGCTGCCCTCAGAGATCGCTGCATGAACGGGCCCAAGACGGCGGGCGCGGTATTCGAGCCATCCCCATCCCAGCCCGAACATCAGCGCGCCGGTGATCAGGCCAAGGCCCGGTGCGGCGAAGGGTGTTGTGCCGAAATACGGCATCGGGATCGCGTTCTGGATGGCCGGTGTGCCCGGCAGTGCTGTCATCGTGAAGGTGAAGGCCCCGAGTGCGATGGTTGCCGGGATCAGCTGTCTAGGCAGATCGGCCTCCCGAAACAGGGCCGATGCGATCGGCCAGACGGCGAAGGCCACCACGAAGAGCGAGACACCGCCATAGGTCATCACCGCGCAGGAAAGAATGACAGCGAGAATCGCCTTGCCCGACCCCAGTCCACGGACGATCCCATCGGCGAGAACCCGCGCTGAGCCCGAAACATCCATGAGCTTGCCGAAGACCGCACCGAGCAGGAAAAGCGGAAAATACTGGATGATGAAGCCGCCGGTGGCCTGCATGAAAACCTGGGTATAGCTGGCCAGAACCGGACCACCCTCGGCCGCCAGCACGGTCAGAAGTGCCATGGCCGGTGCCAGCAAGAGCAGGCTGAGGCCCCTGTAAGCTAGAACCATAAGCCCTGCCAGTGCGATGATGATCACCAGAATGCCCAGCATCACCTGGCAATCCGGTTGTGCTCTGGCGCCCGAAAGCCTGTCGATGGCGGCGCGTGCACCGAGGCCGGCTCCCCCCGGCATCCGATGAAGCGGGCAGCGTCACAAGGGCGGGGCCTCCTGCTGTCATGTGAGCTCTGATGCTGCATTGCAGCATTGCTATATCCTGCAACGCCTCGGTGCAATACCTCTGCGCCCGCCGGCAATCATCGGTGCGTGGCACCCGTGTCCTCGATCAGAGCAATTGTCTGAGATACCGCCCGTAATCATTCTTGGCAAAGCGATCTGCCTGCCGCTCCAGCATGGCACGGTCCATCCAGCCCTGGGCATAGGCGGCCTCCTCAAGACATCCGACCTGCTGGCCCTGACGATGCTGCAAGGTGCGGACGAAATTGCCCGCATCCAGAAGCGAGCCATGGGTGCCCGTATCAAGCCAGGCAAATCCGCGGCCCATGCGTTTTACATCCAGCAAGCCTTCGTGCAGATACATCTCGAGCAATGTCGTGATCTCAAGCTCGCCTCGCGCCGAGGGTTTGATCAGACGTGCGCGGCGCGGTGCATCATTGTCGAGAAAGTAGAGCCCGGTCACCGCGTAGTTCGACGGCGGCACCTCAGGTTTTTCGATGATCTCGGTGGCCTTGCCCGCTGCGTCGAAATTGACCACGCCGTAGCGTTCGGGGTCGGCCACGCGATAGCCGAAGACCGTGCCGCCGCGCGTCTTCTTGTCGGCATCCGCCAGCATCTCGATCAGACCGTGACCGTAGAAGATGTTGTCGCCCAGAACCAGTGCGGAAGGCGCGCCATCGAGGAAACCCTCCGCCAGGATATAGGCTTGCGGCAGCCCGTCGGGGCTGGGCTGCACCACGTAGGTCAGATCGATCCCCCACTGGCTGCCGTCTCCGAGCATCCGGTAGAATTGCTCCTGATCCTGCGGCGTGGTGATCACGCAGATATCCCGGATCCCCGCAAGCATCAGAACCGAGAGCGGATAATGGATCATCGGCTTGTCATAGACCGGGAGCAACTGCTTGGAGATGCTCATGGTGATGGGGTAAAGCCGGGTCCCCGACCCGCCTGCCAGGATAATGCCCTTGCGCTTTGTCATCGAAAATTTCCCTTTTTGGTATTCTTGGTCACTCTGTCGCAAACTCGATGGTGCCGTGGAAGGCCAATCTGCACAGCCTGTCAAGAAAGGCTTGGTGCATGTTGCATCTTCTCGGGTTCAACTCTTCCTGATAACAGGGCATGCGGCCGCCCGGGCGGGCGTGAACCCCGTTTGGTGCAACATGCTCAAGGCGCTGTGAAACCTCCGGATCATCCGCCGTCTTCAACCGCCGCATCGTCCTCGGCTTCAGGCTCTTCGCTTTCCGCAGGGGCAGGGGGGGTCAGCACCAGAAATGCCAGCGCCGTTGTCGCTCCAGCTCCGCCAGCTTCGGTGATGTCATCCAGCACCAGAGGCAAAAGCGCCGACGCAGCCACACCATTGCGGGCCGATGCCGCCTGTACCAGGGGCGCGTCGCTGGTGACCACCATCACAAGCTGCACGGCCTCATCGACGCCCGGGTTCAGGGTCAGCCCGAAACGCAGGCTGGCTTCGTGACTGGTGACGCCTTCGATACGATCGGTCAGGTTGTAGACCGCACCGCGCGGGCTGATCAACACCGCCCAGATACTCTGCGCGCCCTGGGGCGCGATCCGTGCTGTCACCGCCTCGCCACTCGCGAGACGATCCGTGTCCAGATACATCTGCACAGGCGCTGCAAGGCGCCCTTGCAAGGCGCGGGCGAAATCGAGCGCCGCACATTGTTCGGGCTCCACCTGCCGGAGCATGAGCGCGGGGCGGGTGCCGAAGCGCGACTGATACGCCTCTGCCAGCCCGTCACCGTCGAACCGGGCTGCATCAGAGGTGAATGCGGCGAGGGTTCCGGCATTGGGCCCGAGGGCAAGCCGGGTGACATAGGTGCACTCACCGCTGTCGTACTCGGCAAGGAAGCCTTCGCGCGTTTCGGCACGAATCTCTGGCAGGCCGGGTGGCGGCGCGTCG
>SLDH01000078.1 GCA_007125415.1 Roseovarius sp. | reverse complement strand
CAGTTGAGCGCCATCCGGACCGGATCGGCGCCGATGGCCGCATAAGGATCACCCAGTTCCTGAAGAAAGCCGAGCGCCTTGGCCGGATCATCCTTGTAATTGACCCCATAGATCACCACCCCCTCATCGGCGAGGGTTTCAAGGTTGGGATGCTCCACCCGGCAAGGCGCGCACCAGCTGGCCCAGAAATTCACGAGCTTCACATCGCCGCTGCGCATATCCGCATCGGTGAAAAGCGTCTTGTTGCCAAGCGGCGTCACTTCGACAGCGGGGGCGGGCCGCCCCTCCAGCGTGGAGGGCAACGCGTCGGGATCGTCCCGCATCATTCCAAAGAAGAAAAGCCCGGCAATCGCTGCGAAAACGATCGGGGGTGCCATCATCAGTGGGGACACTTTAGCCACGGTCTCTCCTCAGCCTGGTTTCATAGGCGTCAAGCTCGCGCTTCACACGCCGGGCCCGCCTGATACTGATCGCCGCAAGAAGCACGAGCAACACCAGAGAGACCGCATAGGACGACAAGACCGCCTCCGCATATCTGCCGAGATCAGGCATCATCCCATCCGCTCCCGCGCCATCAGCGCGCGCATCCGTCGCGCCCGGATTTCGGTCTGCGTGCCCAGCACGATCAGAGCGATGCAAAAGAGCATGAAGCCTGCAATGGAAACCATCAACGGATAGTAGAACACGTCTGCGATGTTGGAATCCGTCTTGACCGTGAGTGTTGCGGGCTGGTGCAGCCCCTGATTCCAGAAATTCACTGCATAGCGCGACATCAGCGCGAATACCGAGCCGACAATGCACAGGATGCTCGTCAGATCCGCCGCCGTGTCATCATTCTCGATCGCCGCCCAGAGCGCGATATAGCCCAGATAAAACAGAAAGAGGATCAGGAAGGATGTCAGCCGCGGGTCCCATGCCCACCAGGTGCCCCACATCGGTTGCCCCCAGATCGCCCCGGTGGCCAGCGCGATGATCGTCATCACCACACCCACCGGCGCGGCCGCGCGCGCGGCCAGTGCGCTCACGTGATGCCGCCGCACGATCCAGATGATCGAGGCCACCACCATCATCAGCCATGCATTGATCGCCATCAATGCGCTTGGCACGTGGATGAAGATGATCTTCACGGTCGAGCCCTGCTTGTAGTCATCCGGTGTGAAGAAAAACCCCCAGATCAAGCCGGTCACAAGGCACAGCACCGCCATTGCCGCTATGACCGGCAGAACCCGATCACTGGTCTGGATGAACTTCTTCGGGTTCGCATATTCCCAGACAGAACTCAAAGAGCGGCCTTTCCGTTTATCATCTGAGGTTGACCCTGAGTACCGCAGCCGAGGCGAAAGGTAAAATGGCGATTGTGCCGCAGGTTATGCCTGCGAGCATTGCAAGAGGCGTCGAAAAATCCATGCCCTCGGCCCCCCGTCGCGATACCTCCGCGCCAAAGATAAGGGTGGGAACATAAAGCGGCAAGACCAGAAGACTCAGAAGCAGACCACCGCGCTTCACCCCCACGGTGAGCGCCGCGCCGAAGGTGCCGATCACACTCAGCGCCGGGGTGCCCAGGATGAGCGACAGCACGAGCGGGCCAAAGCCCTGCGGCGGCAGGTTCAGCATTATGGCCAGCACCGGTGCGGCGATCACGAGCGGCAGCCCCGTGGTCAGCCAATGCGCCAGCGCCTTCATGCTGACCACGCCCTCCATGGGCAAGGGTGATGTCGCCAGCAGATCGAGGCTGCCATCCTCCCAGTCGAGCGCGAGGATCCGGTCAAGCGACAGCAGACACGCCAGCAGCGCGCCCAGCCACAGGATGCCCGGCGCGATGGAAGTCAGAAGCTCGGTCCGCGGCCCGACGCCGAAAGGCACCAGCACCACGACAATGAGGAAGAATGCGAGGCCGAGGCCGAAGCCGCCGCCTGCGCGGATCGCCAGCCTCACATCCCGGATCAGCAGCGCGATCACAAGAACGCCTCATCAAACTCGAACGCGCCCGAGGCCGGAGCCCGAAACTGCGTCACATCGAGAACGCGCGCCTCCGCGATCCCGAGGTCGATATGCGTGGCCATGAGCGCGCTGCCGCCCGCGCCCAGATGCGCCCGGATCGCCGCGACGAACATCGCCACCGCATCCGCGTCAAGCGAGACCGTCGGTTCGTCCAGGATCCAGATGGGCCGACCCGTGACCAGCAGGCGGGCAAGCCCGAGCCGGCGCTTCTGCCCCGCCGAGAGCATCCCCGCCGGGCGCGCGGCCAGTGGTGTAAGCTCGAACGCCTCCAGTGCCGTGCCGACACCTCCGCGCCCGAAGATGCTGGACCAGAATTCGAGGTTTTCCGCAACGCTCAGCGTGGCCTTCAGCCCGTCCGCATGACCGGCATAGGCAAAGCTTTCGGCTGGCGCGCTGATGCTGCCGTCAAGCGGCGGCTGGAGCCCCGAGATGCTGCGCAGAAGGGTCGTCTTGCCGATGCCGTTGGGCCCACGCAGGATCAGCGCCCCGCCCGATGCCAGCGTGAAGCTGACGCCGCAAAGCACCCGCAACATACCGCGCGTGACGGTCAGATCGGTAACGCGTAGTTCCATGCCTGTCGCCTATCGCAATCCGCACCGTGCGAAAAGCTCCAAAAACCCGAAGAGCGCGCGGGCCTATACAGGCAGGAGCGCCGCCGCGACGCGCCGTCCCTCGGACAGAAGCACATTATAGGTGCGGCAGGCGGCGGGGGAGTTCATCACCTCCACGCCGATGCCCGCCTCATCCAGTTGGTCGCGCAATTCAGCGGGCATATGCGTGGTTTCCGGCCCGGTGCCGATGAAGATCACGTCGATCTCTCCCACGAGATCGAGAAGCACCTGCGCATCCTCATAGCCACCCCAGGCGCGCGCGCCCTTCGCCGTCACGCAGAGCGGCGCGGTGACCGCCTGTCCGCCGATCCGAAAAAAGCCCGGCCCGTACCCTTCGATCGGCGTGGCCTCGGCGAAATCCACTTCACGCAATTGCATGTGATCCTCCGCATCGCATCTTCAGAATGCCTGGCTGCATCGCGGCGTGATCAACCCGGCCCTCGGGGCGTCCAGATGCTCCCGTTGAGCGCATCATTCCGTCAAGCATCCACATTGGCAAACTGGGTGCCGGCTTCCTTGTCGGGCTTGGACCAGTCGCGCTTCACACCAAGCCAGAGCAGGATCACCGACGCCACGAAGATCGAACTGTAGGTGCCGATGATCACGCCCCAGATCATCGCAAAGACAAATCCGCGGATCACATCCCCGCCCAGCACGAACAGCGCCGTCAGTGCCAGCAAGGTGGTCACGGAGGTCATCACGGTCCGGCTCAGCGTCTCGTTGATGGAGATGTTCAGCACCTCCTTGAGAGGTCGCTTCTTGTATTTTCGCAGGTTCTCGCGCACCCGGTCGAACACGACCACGGTATCATTGAGCGAATAGCCCACGATGGTCAGCAACGCCGCGATGATCGCCAGATCGAACTGTATCTGCAATTCGGAGAATATCCCGATTGTCAGCACCACATCATGCACCAGTGCTGCCACAGCCCCCAAGGCGAACTGCCACTCGAACCTCAGCCAGATATAGATGAGCACCGCCGCAATGGCCAGAACCACCGCAATCGCGGCCGTGATGATCAATTCCGACGATACCTTCGGCCCGACACTTTCGACGGAGGTGAATTTCAGATCCGGCACCACGGCCTGAAGCGCAGCCTCCACATCCGCGATGACGGCAGCCGAGACACTCTCCTGTCCTTCCTGCGCCTGGATGCGCACCATGGCCACATTCTCGTCCGACCGGAAGGTCGGGTCGAAGACTTCCGTTATGCTGACATCGCCCAGTTCCAGCGGCTGGATCGCGTTGCGATACACCCCGATATCCACCGGTTGCGCGCTTTCCGTTCGGATTGTCGTGCCCCCCTTGAAGTCGATCCCGTAATTGAGCCCCTGCACCATGAAGGAGGTGAAGGCCACGACGATGAGAACAGCCGAAACCCCGAGCCAGACCCGCCACCTGCGGAAGAAATCGAAGGATGTCTCCTGCGGCACAAGGCGCAGCGCGCGGCCTTGCAAGACCGTCTTGGGGCGCTTGCGCTCATACCACATAACCACCAGCAACCGGGTGACGAAAAGCGCCGTGAAGACAGAAGTGATGATCCCGAGCCCCAGCGTGATGGCAAAGCCCCGCACCGGGCCCGAGCCCTGAGCATAGAGAATGAGCGCCGTGATGAAGGTGGTCACATTGGCGTCCGTGATCGCGCTGAGCGCCTTCTGATAGCCCAGCTCGATCGCCCGCGCAGGACCGCGCGCCGATTTCATCTCTTCCTTGATCCGCTCGAAAACAAGCACATTGGCATCCACGGCCATCCCGATCGTCAGCACGATCCCGGCGATACCGGGCAGGGTCAGCGTGGCGCCGATGGCGCTGAGCAGGCCGAAGATCAGCCCGACATTCACGATAAGCGCGATATTGGCGAAAATCCCGAACGTGCCATAGCTGAGGAACATGTAGATCAGCACCAGAATGAAGGCGACGATACAGGCGATCTGCCCCGCCGCGATGCTGT
>SLDH01000244.1 GCA_007125415.1 Roseovarius sp. | reverse complement strand
GGGGAACTCCGTCGCCCCGCGCGTGGAGGCTTCCCAACGCGGCTTGCGCTTCGGGGTGTCCCTGTCCGGCCGCGCGCCGATACCATTGCGCCGCCTCGGCATGGTCCTGCGCGACGCCTTCGCCATAGGCATACATGCTTGCCAGATTGAACTGCGCGCGCGCCATGCCCTGCTCCGCCGCCAGGCGGTAATTGAGCGCGGCCCGCGCAAAATCCTGTTCGACGCCCTCGCCATTGGCATACATGCTTGCAAGATTGAACTGTGCCCGCGCATGTCCCTGTTCGGCGGCCAGATTGTACATGAGCGCTGCCTTGGCATGATCCTGCTCCAGCCCCTCGCCGATGGCATACATGCTCCCGAGGTTGAATTGCGCCTGAGCGTATCCCCGTCTGGCGGCCAGCCGATAGAGCTTTGCTGCCTCGCCATGATCCTGTGACACGCCGACGCCCAGATCATACATGCGCCCCAGTTCATGCTGCGCCTGGACGTTGCCCTGATCGACGGCCATTCGGTACCATCTCGCGGCCTCGGAGTGGTTCTGTTCCACACCCGTGCCGCGGGCATACATCAGGCCGAGATTGTACTGCGCCAGTGCGTTTCCCTTTTCTGCGGCCTGCCGGTAGCGCCGCACCGCCTCGGCATGGTCCTGCGCCACGCCCGTGCCATCGGCATACATGCTGGCGAGGTTGTTCTGCGCCGAGTAATGCCCCTGATCAGCCGCCAGCCGGTAGAGCCGCGCGGCTTCCGCATCATCCTGCGTCACGCCTTCACCGTTCGCATACATGTTGGCGAGGTTGAATTGCGCCAGCGCGTTGCCCTGCTCGGCGGCCTTGCGATACCACCGCGCGGTTTCGGCCGGGTCCTGCGGCACGCCGAGCCCCTGATCATACATGAGCCCGAGATCATATTGCGCCCAGGGGTTGCCCTCTTCGGCGAGAGGGCGCAGCTCCTTCAAGGCGGTGGCATAATCGCCCGCGTTGAAGGCGGCTATGCCTGCACCATAATCCTGCGCAGCCCCGCCCGAGGCTGTGAGCATGAAGGCCACCAGACCGCAGCGAATGATCTTCATCATGGCTCGGGCCTCTTCCGGCATCGCCTCATGGGCCAGAAATGGTCCTTTTCGTTCAACCGGGCGGCGGCCCGGTCAAGGCGGATCACGATTTCATGTCGAACTGACATTCCCCAACCATTGGGCCTGAGCGCGCGTGCTTCGTCAAGGATCAAGATGCCACTGGCAGAAAGGGATCAGGCTGCCGCCCTCAGCGGGCAAGACCTGTCTGGGGCGTGATCCAGGGGGGGGCGCCGGCTGGCGATCAGCGATGCCCGAGAACCGACACGATTCGGCCACGATTCGGGGAGGTTGTTTCGTTTTCAGCGATTTTCGGCAGGTTTTCGGACAATTGATCCTTTATTGTTGATCATTCGTTGAACAACCGGCCCCTGGGCGCTGCCCTTATTTCGCCACAGTCCGACTGTTTCCCGATCAGAAACAATTTTCGCGTGTAGGTTGTTGACTTGGTTTGCAGCAGAGCGTCTTACCGCTTGTTATAAAGCCAAATTCGTGGCGCGTCATGTTCCTGTAGTTGAAACAATGGTCCGGCATCCGGGTGCGGCCAGCGCGCATCAGAGGGGACATCCCGGCACTTCTCCGCCTGATCACGCAATGTTGGGGACGATTTTAGCTTCCTCGCCGGGCGGCTGAAACGCTATTACTGGTCAAGCCCGTCAGAGGGTGCTCCAGCGGCCATGGGGGTGGTCGCTGGATCGGAACGATGCCTCCTGACTGATTTGGTCGGCGTGGTCTGCCCGGAGCATGCTGCATGCCCTGGCTACTTGCCCGACAGGAGGAATGCAGCATGTTGGCTGCGCGACTCGCAGGCTTGTCATGGGGGCGATGCGGCACCGTGATGGCGGATTGTCGTGTTTGACAGCGCGGATGTCTGTGCGTCGGCCGGATGCGACGAGAGATGACTTAGGGGGTAAAAATGCCTGAAAGAATTCTGAACTGGCTGGATTTTGGGCCGACCGGCGCCAATGTCGCCTCGGGTTCGACGGTGGAAACCGATGGTGTCGCCGTCACGCTCGATTTTGCCGAAGGAGAGGCCGGCGCTTCCCTCCACCCTTTCAGCTTGGAACAGTTTGTCGGTGAGGATGAACCGTTCAGCGCGGACCATGCGCTGAAGATATTCGGCGGCGGCAGCACCGACGGTGTCATGACAACCTCGACAACCACCCTGTCCTTCGCATCGGCTTCCGAGGAATTCGGCGACAGGGTGGGCAACATGCTCTTCCGCATCAACGATGTGGATACCGGGCAGGGCGATCAGGACTATGTCGATATCGTCACGGTCCGCGCCTTTGACGCCGACGGCAACGAATTGCCGGTCGATCTGACGGGAGGCTCTCAAGTCATCGTGTCGGGCCAGACGGCGACAGGCAATGATATCGACGATCCCTCGGTGACCTTGCCCAGCGATCCCAGCAAGTCGGTTCTGGTTTCCATCCCCGGTCCTTTGGCGCGCGTGGAGATCGAACTTGCGAATGGTGGTCCGGACCAACAGGCAGTCTGGCTCACCGAGTTGAAATACGACATCACTCTCCCGAACGGGCCTGTCCCCTGTTTCACGCCCGGCACCATGATCGCCACACCCCGTGGCGAACGCCGGGTCGAGGATTTGCAGGTGGGGGACCGGGTGATCACGCGGGACAACGGCTTGCAGGAAATCCGCTGGGTCGGCCGGCGGACGCTCAATGCCCGAGAGCTTCGCGCCAATCCGAACCTGAGCCCGGTGCTGATCCGCGCCGGCGCGCTCGGCCATGGCCTGCCGGAGCGTGACCTGCTGGTCAGCCCGCAGCACCGCATATTGATGAATTCCGAACGGGCCGCGCTCTACTTCGATGAGCGCGAGGTGTTGGCGGCGGCCAGGCATCTGACGGATATGGAGGGCATCGATGTGGTGACATGCGACACGATCACCTACATCCATATCCTGTTCGATCAGCACGAGGTCGTGCTCTCCAACGGCAGTTGGACCGAGAGCTTCCAGCCCGGTGCGCAGGTGCTGGATGGCATGGGGGATGCTCAGCGCGACGAGATCTATGCGCTCTTCCCGGAGTTGCGCGAGAAAGAGGGCCTGGAGACATATCAGGCAGCCCGTCGCTCGCTCAGGAAGCACGAAGCCCGGCTGCTCGCGGCCAAGTAGCGAGAAAAGTTTGCAGCCGCCGGACCGCAAGCGTGGTTCGGCAGTCCCGGAAACTGGCTGTGGGGGCTGTTCCAGTTTCAAGAAACAATCCCGGTCAATGGCCGGGATTGTTTCCGTTTCGGAGCCGCCCTGCGCGCCAGCGCGCCCAGTCTTCAGGGGTGTCAAGATCGGTGGTCGCACGTTGGCCGGGCAGGGGGACAAGGCGGAGCTTTTCACCGACGAGCAGGTTGCGTGCGCCCGCGTCCCCTTCGAGCCGCATGACCTCGGAAAGGAGCCTCTGCGGCAGGATCACCGGATGACCCGGTGTGCCATCTTGCGCCGTGGCGCGGATTGGCTGGGTGGGATCACATGAGAAATGCGTGATAAGTTTCTGGAAATCATCCGAATCCAACTCCGGCATATCGCCGGGAACGACCAACAGGCCCGCCGCATCCTGCGCGAGTGCCGCGCCCCGGCGCAAGGAGGCGGTCATGCCTTCGGCCGCGTCCGGCAGGGTGACAATCCTCAGCCGTTCCGCCGGACGCAGCACGGCCTTGCGGGCGCCATGCCCGTCGCCCAGTGTCACGATCACCTGCGCGCCGGTGGCAAGTGCTGCCCGTGCAAGCCGGGCAAGCTGTGCCTCGCCATCCACCGGTTCCAGCAGCTTGTCACCGCCCCGCATCCGTGTGGCAGCGCCCGCCGCCGGAATCAGGATGACCACATCGGCCACGGCCCTAGCCGCGCATCCGGGCGCCATCGGGATCAAAAAGCGGGCGCGTGATCAGCTTTGCGGCGCAGCGCTCGCCCAGGATTTCGATTTCGGCTTCGAGCCCCTCCACGGCGCGCGCGCGGGGAATGAGGGCGAGCGCGATGGATTTGCCCGCATGGTGCGAAAATCCGCCCGAGGTGACGAAGCCCTGCACCTCGTCCTCGATCCAGACGGGCTCATAGCCCTGCGCGTCGGCGTCGCGGGCCTCGACCTCGAAGCTCACAAGCTGTCGGGCCGCGCCTCTCGCGCGCTCGGCCTCGGCGGAGGCACGGCCAATGAAATCGGCTTCCTTCTTCCACGCGATGAAGCGGTCCATCCCCGTTTCGCCGGCGGTGTAATCGGGCGAAAACTCGCTGAGCCAGGAGCCGAAGAACCGATCGAGCCTGAGCGACATCATCGCGCGCATGCCGAAAGGGCGCATCCCATGAGGCGCGCCTGCGCGGGTGAGCACCTCCCAGAGCGCGCGCTGCGCCATGGGTTCGCAATATATCTCATAGCCCAGATCACCGGTATAGCTGACGCGCTGCACGAGGCAGTTGACAGGCCCGAGATGCGCGCTGCGCACGTCGAGAAAGCGCATGTCGCTCAACGCGTTACCGCCTGCGGCCACCAGAACATCGCGCGCCCGTGGCCCGGCGAT
>SLDH01000200.1 GCA_007125415.1 Roseovarius sp. | reverse complement strand
ACTTCGATATCCTTCATCGAGTCGCGCTGAAGCTGCGCAAAGTTGCGCACCTGGTCATGGGCGAAGCGGATATCGGCCATCTCCCTGTCGCTTACCTTGGAGATGATCGACTTGATCTCGCTTTCGCTCAACCGAAAGGAAGGCGGGGAATAGTTGTCAAACTTTTCCGAAAGTTCTCTGACGGCCGCATCGCCGCGGGTTGCGATATCCTTGAGGGTGGCTTCGACCACGCTGCGGGTCTTTGCGTCATCTTCCTGGCGGTCGGCTTCGGATCGTCCGCGCTTGAGATACTTGATCGACATGCTCATTTCCTTCCAGTTCATTGGGTCGGGTGCCGTTTGGCAAAAAATTCAGGGGCCAAGCCCGTTGGAATGCTTGAAAGCGGCGAGGCGGGTCAGCATGGCATCGCGCCAGGCCCGTCTTTCGGCCAGTTCGGTCTCCGGCAGCGCCGCGCGGCGCGCCTCTCCGGCGCGCGCGACCGTCTCTGCGGGCCACGGGCGCGGCTGGGTGCGATCCATGGCGATACCATGATAAAGCGCACCGAGCCGCGCGGCATAGTCGGTGATGCCGCCGGGCGCGTTCAGATCGATGGTTTCGAAGGGGCCCATGAAAGACCAACGCAGGCCAAGGCCATGTGATATCGTTGCATCGATATCGGCCAGATCCGCGTAGCCTTCGTCGTAGAGGGCCCATGCCTCGTTCAGCAAAGCGCCTTGCAGGCGATTGAGCACGAAGCCGTCGATTTCGCGCGTGAGATTGATGGGCACCTGCCCGATATCGGCCATCAGCGCGCGTGCACGCTCCATTGTTTGCGGATCGGTCCAGGGGGCGGGCACCAGTTCCACCACTGGAATGAGATGCGGCGGGTTCACCGGATGCGCCACCAGAAAGCGGTCGCGATGCCGGCAATCCTCGGTGAACTGCGAGGCCGGAATGCCCGATGAGGACGAGCCGACGATTGCATCACCTTCCAGCGCCTCGTCGATCGCGAGGCTCGCCGCTGTCTTGGCTTCAACCGTCTCGAAAACGGATTCCTGCACATAGCCCGCCCCTGTAAGAGCCTCCTGCAGGGTCTCGCAGGGTTGTACGCGCCCGACCACGGTGGCGGCATCGGCCAGAAGCCCCGCCGCCTCAAGCTCGCGCGCGCTCTTTTCCAGCCAGGGCAGAAGACGCGCCATCGTCCCCGCGTCGGGGTCATGCACGCGCACTCTATGGCCTGCCCGGGCAAAGACCAGCGCCCAGCCCGAGCCGACAAGACCGGCCCCGATCACCGCCGTGACGGGCGCATCATTCATCACGCAGCAACCTTGGAGATATCGCCATCGGCAAGGCAGACCTCGGTGATGCGCAACCCTTCCTTGCTGATCCGGGAGGGGAAGGTATCGCGGATGCGTTCTTCATGCACCGGAATGATCCGGTGCGAGTCGTAATCCACCTGCTTCATCATTTCCTCGGTCGCGAGCACCAGATTGGTCTGACTGCCGGTTGCGAGGCCAACCGGTGTGTAGATTTCGTCCAGGTCGACCGCTGCGCCCGGGCCCTTGATGTTCTCGAAAACATAAATCAGATCGCCAGCCAGCACCCAGGTATCCTGCGACTGTTCCTTGCCATCATTGCGCACCGTGACCCACATGGAGCCCCATGTATGGCTGTCCTCGGCCGGGTGCAGATCAATCCCGGGCAGCACATCGGTCAGGGCGCCGTTCACGGTCTCCAGTCTCTTGTCTCGTGCAAGCTCCACGCCGCGCACGATATCGCCCGGATCGACGGCGGTCATCATCCAGCGCATGCGGTCGGGCAGCGACATCGCCCAGACCCATTTAGAGATTTCACGCTCCTGAATGTAGAATTTCGCGTTCGGAAAATCCTCGACATTGCCGAAGTGATCGAAATGAGCATGCGTCACGAAGACGGTATCCACCTCTTCAGGTGTCACCCCGACTTCGGCCAGGACCGTCTTGGGGTCACGCCAGTTTTCGACACCGAAGCGGTCTCCCAGGGTTTTGCCATATTCCTTGTCGTTATAGCCAACATCCACCATGGCAACGTGATCCTTGCCCTTGATGACAACATAGCAGTAGGGCAGCTTCACATAGCCCTGGTTGTGGGCCCCGTAGAGCACACCGCTCTTGTGATAATTCGGCACGTAGGAATACTCACAAACCCAGATCGAATAGTCAGCCATGGTTGGTTCCTCCTCTCAAGAATTCATTGTGCTCAGCGGCCACAGGAGCAGCAGGCATGGGTCAGGTCTGCCATTTCCAGCCCGGCCTTTGGCGAGGTTGCGGCGCTGAGATGGGCATAGGCGCGCCGCACAAGCCGCGCGATATCGTCGAAAACGGGCGTATTGTCGGCCTGCGGGCGCAGGGCATCAAAGCTGCGCAGGGCCTTGCCGGAAAAGGCGTGGGCTGCAGCGAGCTGATCGCGGTGTGGCGCAAGCGGGGCGGGCGGACGCAGCGTGTCGAGATGCGCAGCACAGGTCTGCCAACGATCACGGCAGACGGTCAATTCGGTCAGATCGGCGATGTCGGCCTTGCGCGAGAGTTGTGCAAGGATCATCAGCCCCGCGATTTGGCCGATGACGCGCCGCAAGTCCTCGAATGGCACCCGGCAGGCCTCGGCATAGCGTGCCGCTTCTTCATTGCCAAGCGTCTGCGCCATCGTGTCGGGGTCGGGCGCGGGCTGGGGAAGGGGGCCTTCGGCGAAAATCTCGCAGTCGGGCCGGTGAACACTGGTCAGGCGGGTAAAGAGATCAGCCTCCGACATCGGCGCGCTCCTTCGTTTTGCGGCTGCGGGTCGTGTTGCGTTCGATCAGCTTGCCGGGCGCAAATCGGGTAATCTGTGGCTCGGCTTTCTGGTCGCGAGCAAGCTCGAGCGCCAGCGTGACCGTGGCCTCCATCATCTCGCTCAGGGGCTGTGCGATGGTCGTGAGCCGATGCGAGGGCCAGTTGGCCATGTTGATATCGTCAAACCCGACCACCGATATGTCATCCGGCACGCGCAGTCCCGGCCGTTCCTGCACCCCTTCGATGAAGCCGATGGCTACGATGTCATTTGCGCAGAACACGCCATCGACCTTTCCTTTCCAGCGGCTCACCTCGCGCCCGGCCGCGTAACCGGCCTCATAGGTGAACAGCCCCGCCTCGATCACATGCGGCCTTGCCAGCCCACGTTCGACCGCACGGTTGCAAAAGCCTGCCTGGCGCTCGACATTGGTGGAAGCGCCGGGAAAGGCCGAGACGTAGAGCAGGTGCCGGTGGCCGGCATCGATAAGGAAATCCGCGGCCTGGGCCCCGCCCGCGGCGTTATCGCAACTGATGCCAAAGCCCGCACCATCCGCGGACAGCCGGTTGAAGAAGATGCAGGGTGCCCCCACACTGTCGCATTTCTCATGGGCCTGCGAGGACAGCGTGACCGCGACGACGATCATGAGATCGGGTTGATAGGAGAGCAGGAGATCGACTGCCTCATCCGTTTTTTCCGGCTCATTGGCCACCGCAAGCATGACATTCATGCCAACAGCCTGCAGCCGGGCGACGAGGCCGGTCATCACCTCGGGGTAGAACGGGTTGGTCAGGTTCGAGACGACCATGCCGACGATCTGCGTCTTGTTGGTGATCAGGCTCTGGGCAAAGGGGTTAGGGCGATAGCCGAGCTCCGAGGCGCGTTTGAGCACGGCGCTGCGAGTGCTTTCAGCGACCACTGCATCGGGGTAGAATGCCCGAGAGACCGTCGAGATCGACATGCCTAGATCGCGTGCAAGGTCCTTGACCGTGACCCGGCGCGCTCCGTTCCTCTTTTTCTCCGGCATCAACCTTCCTCCTTCACCCTTCTGTCATTGCCCGGTCACAGGACATGGCAGCGTTACCGCGTTGCGTGCATGCTCCGCAGACAGCGTATAACGGCTTGCGACAGGACGCCTTCAGTTGTGCTGCATTCATACGAGACATTTCAGGGTGTTGTCCAAAGAGGGATGCCCGGCGGCCTGAAGCCGCCGGGCCGTCTTGCGATCAGGGCTGAACCGTGGGCTCGACCTTGGTCAGCCTGTAGAGGTCCTCGGGGGCTTCGCAGCGCGAGCAGTTGATTCCCGGCTCATTGGCACCTTCCACCACCTCTTCAGGCAGCGGCTGGATCGTTGCACCGGCCACCGGTGTGCCGTCCAATGCCGATTCGATGTTGATCTCCGGCAGCAGGACGGGGTTGAGAACCTCGCTCACGAAGGAGCTGGGCACGCGGTCGGCCGGGAAGACATTGCAGCCGTCCTCATAGGTATCTCCTTCGCAGACCCTCACTTCGTCCGCCGGCACCCATGGGAGCGGATACTCGATGTTCATTGGTTCAAGCTCACGCTGACCTGTCAGGATTTCCATCATCAGCTTGAAGGCATAGCCCGATTGTGCCGGAGGTGAGCCGGCGGAAACACCGCGCAGGCCCATTTCCTGCATCTCCGGATCGGCCAGCGCGAGGCGGAAGCCGGCGGAATTTTCACCCGTCATGGGCACCAGACGATCACCTGCGCTGAGCATCGCCTGTATGGCACCATATTCGCCGGCCTGTGCCCAGATGCCGTCCACATCCGGATGCGCGGCAAGGGCGGT
>SLDH01000290.1 GCA_007125415.1 Roseovarius sp. | reverse complement strand
GGCCGCCCGGGCGAGATCTAGTGGCGGGCGTGGCGCGGAACGGTGATCCGGTTCAAGGCGCTTGGAGACAGGCGTGAGGCACCTCTTCAGCAGACTGTCAGGCCATGTTGCGCCAGGCAGGATTCACTTCCGTGCGGGGCGCTCGGCACGGGCATGCGCCCATCCCGCGCTCAGCGGCGCGTCACCCGGAGCCAGATGCCATCCTTGCTGCGCACCGTAAGATGAGCGACGGGGATGGGCGTGCGCGCAGGATCTGTCTCGAAGCGCAGATCCCTGACAAGCAGGGACAGAAGCAACGGGCCTTCGATCATCGCAAAGCCCGCCCCCGTGCAGACGCGTTGCCCGGCAGAAAAGGGCATGTAAGCGTTGCGCAGGCAGGCGCGGCCGTTCTCGGTGGAAAATCGCATTGGGTCGAACCCGTCCGGATTGTCCCAGAGCCGGGTGTGCCGGTGCAGATGCCACCGGCTGAGCACGATCTGACTGCCCACACGCACCTTGCGGCCGCGGAACCGCTCGGGGCAAGCGGCTTCGCGGACCATCATCGGCACCGGCGGATAGAGCCGCAAGGTTTCGCGGAACACATCGCGCGACAGCGGCAGCTGCTTCATCGCGCTGAATCCGATCTCACCGCTCAGGGCGGCTTGTGCCTCGGCGGCCAGTTTTTCCTGCCAGTCAGGATAAAGCGCCAGCAGATAGAGCGCCCAGGCCAGAGCCGAGGCGCTTGTTTCATGCCCGGCAAGAAAGAAGATCGCCACCTGATCGACCATCTCTTCGGCATCAAAGCGCGCGCCGGTCAAAGGATCGGGCGTTGTCATGATCTTGGTCGCCAGATCCTCGGGTGCGGTGCCCTGCTCGATGGCGCGCATCCGCTCCTCGGTCAGCCCCGTGATCAGATGGCGGATCGTGGCGGCAGTGCGCCGTGTGCGCGCGCGGTGAAACCGGGGGAACCAGCGCGGCAAGGGCAGCACCGCGCCGAGGTTGAGGACGGGCTGCGCGCGTTGATGGGCCCGGAATTCCTCGAAGACGCGCGTGGCGACCTCATGCTCGATCGGGATCGAAAAGAGGGTCCGGAAGATCACATCAGCCGCCGCGTGGCTCGTCTCTTCCTCGATCTCGAGCGGGGTGCCACCCGCGCGCGCGCTCAGGCGCAGGGCAGCCCCCTGCCCTGCCGCCACCATGGCGGGAAACACCTCGCGCAGGCGCCCCCCCTCGAAGGCCGGGTCGATGATCCGCCGCTGGCGCTTCCAGGTTTCCCCATTGGTCAGGAAAACCGAACTGCCCAGAAGCGGCGCAAGCCCTTCGCGGATACGGTCCGATTTCGGGAAATCATCGGGCCGTTCCTTCAGCACCAGATCCACCAGCGCGGGATCGTTGCACATGTAGGAGCGAAAGAACGGCGTGCGGAACTCCGCCATCCAGGCACCGTAAAGGCGCGCGGGCTGTGCTGAAAGGATGTCCTGCCGAAAGAGCTTGCGGTATCGCCAGAGCGAGACACGCCCCTCGCGCGCGGGGGGTTTGGGCGGCAGGCTCATGGCTGCACATTTCTGAACGGCGAGAGCGGCCGCTCGATCCGGCTGGGCGAGGGCTTGCGCCCGGCAAATCGCGCGCGCAATGTCCTGGCCCCTGCAGTGATCTGGAAATAATCATAATCACCGGGCCGATCGAAGGCACAGAGATACTGAAAATGCAGCCGGAAGAACCGCCAGCGCAGTGCCTTCCAGGTTTCGGGCCTGAGCGTTTTGGTGAAGGCGCAGGAAATCACCAGCGGCCAGCGCTTTTCTTCGGGTGCCACGCCGGACACGGAGACCGGATCACACAGCGCGAAAGCGCAGCCATCGCCCGGCGCGGTGACATCCACCCAGGTCAACTCCTCGCGTGTGCTCAGATAGTGCAGATCGGCACGCAAACGATACGCATCGCGCAGGAATGACACCATGGGCACCACCTGCCCCAGCGTGAGAAAGGAAAGTGCTGGCCCTTTGCCCCGCACATGTCCCTGCCGGATCAGATCGGCCAGGATGGACACCCCCAGATGCGCGCCCGATGAGTGGCCCACCACCAGCACCTCCTGCACGTCGCTCCGCAGAGCCGCTGCGATTTCTTCGGTGAACTCGGCCATCCGCGCCTCGAGTTCGGGCGGGTTGGCCCCCTTTGAAGCGGCGGAATAGGCATAATCATGCATGAGGTAGTAGGCGAAGAACCGGTTGTCGCGGGCCTTGAACCATCGCAGCAGAGCATAGGCCAGGGCAACCGCCGCCACAGCAGCGATCACCTGGCCCATCGCACCGATGAGCGGCATCAGTATCGCCTCGCCAGCCCGGAGCACGAGCGATCCGGCCAGCACGGCCAGCAGGAGTTGCACGATCAGAAAGGCCACCGGATAGAGTGCGGCGATCACAGGCCCCTTGCGCAGGCGCATCAACCGCCAAAGCGCACCCGACGCGATATAGATCCACGCGGTGCGGATCATTTGCAGGTAGGTGGCAGTGATCCCCTGCTCCATGCTGTCGCGCACGATATCGGACCAGACAAGCACCTCAAAATCGGTGCTGACCTGTGCCCCGTCGATTTCCGCCGCCACATGCCAGCCGAAACGATCCGCGGATCGGCCCGGGCCGAGTGCAATCTGATAGCCCGAAATGGCCGCCTGCGCGGCACTTTCCTTTCGGTAAAGCTCGCGGTAGCGGCGCGGATGAATCGGATCATAGCCCGGAATGTAGAAAACCCGCCGCCGCGACACCCGATTGTCGGAGAAGGAGTTGTCGGAAAAGCTGCTCATGCCTGCCCTCTGAGTTGCGCAAGCCTAACGCAGGATCGGGTTAAGAGTAAGGGTTAACCGAGGACGGCCAGCGCCGGGAAAACTTCCAGAAGCCAAAAGGAGAAATCCGAGAATCCGCCGGTCAGCATCAAGAGCCCGATGGTCCAGAGCAGCAGGCCCATCACCCGCTCGATCTGCGCCATGTGCCGCTTCATCCAGCCCATGAAGCCTACCAGCCGGGGCAGATAGGCCGCCACCAGCAGGAACGGGACGCCAAGACCGATCGCATAGACCGCAAGAAGCGTCGTGCCCCGTGCGATATCCGCCTCGGAGGCCGCAAGCGTGAGGATCGCGCCCAGTTGCGGGCCAATGCAGGGGGTCCACCCAAAGGCAAAGGCGAGCCCGAGAATATAGGCCCCAAAGGCAGAACCGCCCCTGTCTCCTGCGTCGATCCGCGCCTCGCGATCCAGAAAGCCGAACCGGTAGATACCGACGAAATGCGCGCCAAAACTCATCACGATGATGCCTGCAATGGTGTTGAACCAGTGCTGGTATTGCAGGAACATCATGCCGGCGGCCGAAGCCGCAAAGCCCATCAACAGGAAGATCGTGGAGAGCCCCATCACGAAAAAGAGCGCCGGGACAAGCGCCTGCGTGCGGCGCTGTGCCTCGTCGGAAAGATCATTCAGGCTCACCCCACTCATATACGCAAGATAAGGCGGCACGATCGGCAGCACGCAGGGACTGAGGAAAGAAAGGATGCCGGCAAAAAGCGCTACGGTCATGGCCGGCAGCAGCGCTGCATCTATGATTTCGATTCCGAACATCACCCCGACATAGAGCGGATCGTGCGCCGGGTCACGCCCCATTGGGTCACATCTGCGTGGACATGCTGTCACATCGCGCCTATTTCAGCGCCATGGACGAGACACCAACCATAGATGCGCGCGGATTGCTCTGCCCCTTGCCCGTGCTGAAACTGCGCAAGCGGCTCAAGCCTGTCACATCAGGCGCACGGGTAGCGCTCTGGGCGGATGATCCGGCGGCCATTGTGGACGTGCCGCATTATTGTGCGGAATCGGGCCACAGGCTGCTTTCGGTCAGTGAGGCGGAGGGGCATCAGGTCTATCTCATCGAAAAGACCTGATGGGCCGCGCCGCGCCCATGACAACGCAGGGGCGCGGCACCTTGATGTCAGCTACCCAATGACCACCAGCCCTTGCGCTTGGGCTTGTCCGGGTCTTCGGCACGATCGGTGAGGGTGGCGGCATCGGGCACTGCCTCCCGCTCCGAGGCGCTCGGCTCGGCTGTCTTTTCCTCGGCCTTTTCAGCAACCGGCTCATCGGGTTGTGCTTCCTCAGGCGAATCGGCGGGCACATCCTGCGCCGGTGTCGGCGCGGCGGCCTCAGCGGCCTCGGCGGCCTCGGCCCCGGATTCCGTCGTCTCGGCTGCCGCTCTTTCCTCGGTTTTCTCCGGATCGGCCCGCTCGGATTGCGGTTGCTCCTCAGCGCTCACAGCGGGGTGAGGATCCGGCCCGTTGCCACTTGCGGCTTCTGCCTCCGCTGCGGCACCGGCTGGCTTTTTGCGGCTGCGCGTGCGCTTGGGCTTGGGTTTTTCCTCGGGTTCAGCCGGCGGCTCTTCGGGCTCAGCCGGTTGCGGTGCCGCTTCTGCGGGCTTCTTGCGGCTGCGCGTGCGCTTGGGCTTCGGAGCCTCTTCCTGCACAGCTTCATCGGGAGACGCTTCAGATGTCTGTGATCCCGAAGAGACCTGCTCATCCGCCGCCTCGGGTGCGGGCTGCGCGTCCTGCTGAATTGCCTCCTCCTCGGTGCCGCGCTGCGAACGC
>SLDH01000322.1 GCA_007125415.1 Roseovarius sp. | reverse complement strand
TGCTTTGCGTGAGTGACAAGCCTCTGCATGGCGAGTTGAAGCTGCCCGGCATGGCAAGCGACTTCTACCAGACACAGGTGTCACGGCATCTCATGATCGGTATTCGGGCCGTGGAGCGCCTCAGGCAGATGCCGCTCGAACGAATTCACAGCCGGAAATTGCGGGCATTTGATGAAACTGCATTTCTCTGACCGTGGGTAATTCGATACAATATACCGCAAAAGCTTCAGCTTGACACCGCCATTTATTGTGTTCAAACCCCATATAGCGTTATGTATAAGGCATGAGGCCCTATTGGCGGGCAGTACAAGGAGACCTGAAATGGCAAAACCAATGACCAAGACACAGCTTGTCGCCGCGCTGGCCGACGAGATGGGCAGTGACAAGAAATCGGCAAGCGCCGCTCTGGATGGTGTGATTGCAATCATCACCCGCGAGGTATCGGGTGGTGGCGCGGTGACCCTGCCCGGCATCGGCAAGATCTATTGCCGCGAGCGGCCCGAGCGCATGGTGCGCAACCCGGCCACTGGCGAACAGATCAAGAAGGAAGCGGACAAGGTGGTCAAGATGACCATCGCCAAGGCCCTCAAAGACAGCGTGAACGGCTGATCTTGGCCAGCAGATGGGTTTCGTGAAGGGTCGCCCCAGAGGTGGCCCTTTTCATTTGGCGGAGTGGCTATGGACTTTCGTGCGATACTCATGGGGCTGGCCTTCGTCGCGATGTGGTCGAGTGCTTTCACCTCGGCGTGGATCATCGTGGCTGCAGCCCCTCCCCTCACGGCGCTCTGCCTGCGATTTCTGATATCGGGCCTCCTTGGCGTGCTTCTCGCGCGGCTGCTGGGGCAGACATGGCGGCTGACGCCGGCCCAATGGCGCGCCACGATCGTCTTCGGCATCTGCCAGAATGCGCTATATCTCGGTCTGAACTTTGTCGCGATGCAAACCGTCGAAGCATCGCTGGCCGCAATCATCGCATCGACCATGCCGCTGCTGGTGGCGCTGGCCGGATGGCTGATCTTCGGCGAGCGCCTGCCCGCTCTTGGAGTGGCCGGACTGCTGGCCGGGGTCACAGGCGTGACCATCATCATGGGAGCACGGCTTCAGGGTGGTGTGGACCTTTTCGGGGTCGGGCTTTGCGCCATTGGCGTTGTCGCACTTACCTTTGCCACCCTGGCGGTGCGCGGTGCCACCTCCGGCGGAAATTTTCTGATGATCGTCGGGCTTCAGATGCTTGTCGGCAGCGCGGTTCTCAGCGTCTTCGCGGTGACCCTCGAGACATTTGAGGTGACCTGGAGCTGGCAACTCATCGCAGCATTCATCTATACCACACTGATCCCCGGCCTTGCCGCCACACTCGTCTGGTTCATGCTGGTCGAGCGTATCGGCGCCACGCGGGCGGCAACATTCCACTTTCTCAATCCCTTTCTCGGGGTTGCGATCGCTGCGCTCGTGTTGAGTGAACCATTGCGGCTCAATGATCTGATCGGTGTCGCGGTAATCATGAGCGGTATTCTTGCCGTCCAGATTTCGCGTCAGACAAAGGGCTGATCGGGGGGGCGGAATTTTACGAAAATTCCGGTCCGTTTTCTTTTCAAGAAAACGGCGTCAGCCGATCACGCCGCGCGGCCCGTCACCCACCTGACCGCGATGCAGAAGGAGATGATCCAGGATCACGCAGGCCATCATCGCCTCTCCCACCGGCACGGCGCGAATGCCAACGCAGGGATCATGACGCCCTTTGGTGATCACCTCTGCCGGGCTGCCATCCATCCGGATCGAACGGCGGGGTGTAAGGATGGAGGAGGTGGGTTTCACCGCGAAACGCACAACGATATCCTGCCCGGTCGAGATGCCGCCCAGGATGCCGCCCGCGTGATTCGAGGCATATTCCGGCCCGTTTGGCCCCATGAAAATCTCGTCCGCGTTCTGCGTGCCGGTCAGGGTTGCAGCCGCCATGCCTTCGCCCACCTCAACACCCTTAACCGCATTGATGGACATCATGGCCGCCGCCAGATCCGTATCGAGCTTGCCATAGATCGGCGCGCCAAGCCCCGGCGGGACATTGCGCGCGACGACTTCGATCTCGGCACCAACGGAGTTTTTCTCCTTGCGCAGCTTCTGCAGATAGGCCTCCCAATCGGGAGCGGCCTGTGCATCCGGCAGCCAGAAATCGTTTCTGTCAATCGCGTCCCAGTCAAAACCTGCGCGATCCAGCACCATCTCACCCATACGGGTCATGTAGCCCCTGAGCTCGATCTGCGGGGCCAGCTTGGCAAGCGCGGCCCGAGCAAGACCGCCTGCCGCCACCCGCGCCGCCGTCTCGCGGGCCGAACTGCGCCCGCCGCCCCGGTAATCGCGGATCCCGTATTTCAGATGATAGGTGATATCGGCGTGACCGGGCCGGAAGGTCTGGGCGATGTCACCATAATCCCGGCTGCGCTGATCTGTATTCTCGATCATGAGTTGCACCGGTGTGCCGGTTGTCTGCCCGTCGAAGACGCCCGACAGGATCTGAACCGCGTCAGGCTCGTTGCGCTGGGTCGTGTTCTTGTTCTGGCCGGGCCGGCGCTTGTCCAGCCATGTCTGCAGGAACGCCTCGTCCACGGGGATCCCTGGCGGACAGCCATCGACGGTGGCCCCCAGCGCCGGTCCGTGGCTTTCGCCCCATGTGGTGACACGAAAAAGATGACCGTAACTGTTGAGGCTCATGCGGCGGCTCCTTTGGCGGACGGTCTAGCCTTGCCGGCCGTCCGCCTCAAGAGCTTTCACCCTGCGGCAAGGCGCGCCCTATTGCCCCTTGATCACCTTCTGAGGCGAGATCACGTCGATCCCCAACGCCTTGCCGACCGCGTAATAGGTCAGCTGCCCGGCATGGACGTTCAGACCTTGCAGCAGATGAGGATCATCCGCGCAGGCTTGCCGCCAGCCCTTGTCGGCCAATGCCAGCATGTAGGGCATCGTGGCATTGCCCAGCGCGATGGTGGAGGTACGTGCGACCGCTCCGGGCATGTTGGCCACGCAGTAATGCATGATCCCGTCCACCTCGTAGATCGGATCGGCATGGGTTGTGGCTTTCGAGGTTTCGAAACAGCCACCCTGATCGATGGCGACATCCACCAGCACGGCTCCCGGCTTCATTGTCTCGAACTGATCACGCCGGACCAGCTTCGGAGCCGCCGCGCCGGGGATCAGCACCGCGCCGATCACCATGTCGGCCTGCGTCAGTAGTTCCGCCAACAATCCGCTGGAGGAGTAGCCGGTGCTGAACGTGCCGCCGAAGACATCGTCGAGATAGCGCAACCGAGGCAGCGACCGGTCCAGCACCGTCACATCCGCGCCCATGCCGGCCGCAATCCGCGCCGCGTGGGTGCCGACGACGCCGCCACCGATGACCACCACACGCGCAGGCCCCACACCGGGGACACCGCCCATCAATACACCGCGCCCACCATTGGCCTTTTGCAGCGTATAGGCACCGACCTGCGGCGCCAGACGGCCGGCCACTTCGGACATCGGAGCAAGCAGTGGCAGACCACCACTCGCATCGGTCACGGTTTCATAGGCGATCGCAGTGCATCCCGACGCCAGCAGATCATGGGTCTGGTCCGGGTCGGGGGCGAGATGCAGATAGGTAAAGAGCAATTGCCCTTCGCGCAGCATCTTGCGCTCACCCGCCTGTGGCTCCTTCACCTTGACGATCATGTCAGCGCTGGCGAAAATCTCGTCGGCGGTATCGATGATTTTCGCACCCGCTGCGCGATAATCGTCATCCGGAAAGCCGGCACCGCCACCGGCACCAGACTGCACCAGCACGTCATGGCCGTGGGCAATCGCCTCCATGGCGGCGTTCGGCGTGAGACCGACGCGAAACTCCTGCGGCTTGATTTCCGTGGGGCATCCGATTTTCATGAACTTCTCCTCCCATGTCCATATCTCGCAGTCTGCCGCAAATTGCGTGCAATAGGTTTGAAATTTCTCTCGCCAAACGCTGAAAATTTAGGATATTAGCCATTGTATATCGCTTTTCTCAGAAGGAATTTGCGTGAATGTCTCTCGATCCAATGGATCGCCGTCTTCTCGATGCCCTGCAGAAGCGTGGGCGCATCTCGAATGCGGAACTGGCTGAAAAGGTCAATCTGTCGGCCAGTGCCTGCCATAGGCGAGTACAGCGGCTCGAGGCGGAGGGGTTTATCAACCGGTATGTCGCTCTACTGGACCCCCGCAAGATGGGCGTGCCGGCAACCGTTTTCGTCGAGATCACGCTTTCGACACAGGCCGATGACGTTCTGGAAGCCTTCGAGACAGCCGTGGCGCGCATTCCCGATGTGCTGGAATGTCATCTGACAGCCGGGAAGGCCGACTATATCCTGAAGATCGTTGCGGAAGACACCGAAGACTTCGCCCGCATTCATCGCCAGTATCTCACTCGCCTGCCGGGCGTGGCGCAGATGCAATCGAGCTTCACCCTGCGAACGGTTTTTCAGACCACGGCCTTGCCCGTATGAAAACGCCCCGGTGTTTCCACCGGGGCCAACTCGTTATGCGCTCCGTGAGTGATGGCGCATCTCATCAATCATACTTTCGTGCAAAAAACCGAGATGCACG
>SLDH01000221.1 GCA_007125415.1 Roseovarius sp. | reverse complement strand
TCCCGGCGAAGGCCGGAGACCGGGTGAAGACAGGTCGTCGCAGTGCCCGTGGTGGCCGAGGTCGGGGACTTCCAGCGTTTCGACAATCCACGGCAGTTGATGGCCTGTCTGGGCCTGACGCTTCGTCGGAACGATCCTCAGCTGCGGCACGCCCGAGAGCCCTTCCAACTACCTCAGGAACGCAGGCTACGCTTCCGGGTGAAACCGAAGCGCTCCAGTTCGTGAGCCTTGCCGGGGTTGATCACATTTGCGTTGCGTTCATTCTTCGAATCCGGTTTCTCCATCGCGATGAGTTTGCAGTCTGCAAGCTTGGCGGAGAAGGGCTGGTGCCGGCCCATGGACTGGTTTTCTGACAGTGCAGCCCGGTGGTCTGGCGTTCCACGAAACCCGTCTTTCGTAGCGATATGGCCAGGCCAAAGGCGCGGCCATGTTCGTTACAAGCGCATCAGCCGTCCATCTTCAGCGCAGAGATGAAGGCCTCTTGCGGGATGTCCACCTTGCCGAACTGGCGCATCTTCTTCTTGCCGGCCTTCTGCTTGTCGAGAAGCTTGCGTTTGCGCGTGGCATCGCCGCCATAGCACTTGGCGGTCACGTCCTTGCGCAGAGCACTGAGCGTTTCGCGCGCAATCACCTTGCCGCCGATGGCCGCCTGAATGGGGATCTTGAACATGTGGCGCGGAATGAGGTCCTTGAGTTTTTCGCACATGGCGCGCCCGCGCATCTCGGCGCGGTCGCGGTGGACCATCATCGAGAGCGCATCCACCGGCTCGTCATTGACCAGCACCTGCATCTTCACCAGCGTGTCGGTTCGGTAGCCCTCAAGCTGATAATCGAAGCTGGCATAGCCCTTCGTGACCGATTTCAGACGATCATAGAAGTCGAACACGACTTCGTTGAGCGGCAGATCATAGACCACCATCGCGCGTGCCCCGGCATAGGTGAGATCCATCTGGATGCCCCGCCGGTCCTGGCAGAGCTTGAGCACATCGCCCAGATACTCATCCGGCACAAGGATCGTGGCGCGGATCCGCGGTTCTTCCACATGATCGACGAGCGTCATGTCGGGCATGTCGGCGGGGTTGTGCAACTCCACCATCGTGCCGTCCTTCATGTAGACATGATAGATCACCGAAGGCGCGGTGGTGATGAGTTCGATATCGTATTCCCGCTCGATCCGGTCACGGATCACCTCAAGATGCAAAAGCCCCAGAAAGCCGCAGCGGAAGCCGAAGCCCAGAGCGGCCGAGCTTTCCATCTCGTAGCTGAAGGAGGCATCGTTCAACGCCAGTTTCTCTATCGCGTCGCGAAGGTCCTCGAACTGCGCCGAATCCACCGGGAAGAGCCCGCAGAACACCACGGGCTGCGATGGTTTGAAGCCCGGCAGCGGCGAGGTGCATTGGCGTTTCTCATGGGTGATCGTGTCACCCACACGGGTGTCGCGCACCTGCTTGATCGAGGCGGTGATGAAGCCGATCTCGCCGGGGCCAAGTGCGTCCACCACCGTCATGGCGGGGCGAAACACGCCGATCCTTTCGACATTATAGGTGGCGCCCGTCTGCAGCATGCGGATGCGGTCGCCCTTCTTCATGACACCGTCCATGATGCGAACCAGCACGACAACGCCGAGATAGAGATCATATTTGCTGTCCACCAGCATCGCCTTCAGCGGCGCATCCGCATCGCCCTTGGGGGGTGGCAGATGGGTGATGATGGCCTCCAGTGTCTCGGCGATGCCCTCTCCGGTCTTGGCGGAGACAGGGATGGCGCCTGACGCGTCAATGCCGATGACATCTTCGATCTGCTCGGCCACGCGGTCGA
Source organism: Roseovarius sp. (assembly GCA_007125415.1). Lineage (GTDB taxonomy): Bacteria > Pseudomonadota > Alphaproteobacteria > Rhodobacterales > Rhodobacteraceae > Roseovarius. The sequence goes on along the minus strand of SLDH01000221.1, from coordinate 2,809 downwards.
TATCGCTGGCGGGCAGGTCGATCTTGTTCAGCACCGGAATGAGTTCGTGATCGGCGTCGATGGCCTGATAGACATTGGCAAGGGTCTGTGCCTCGACACCCTGCGTGCTGTCCACCACCAGAAGCGAGCCCTCGACTGCGCGCATCGAGCGCGAGACCTCATAGGCGAAATCCACATGGCCCGGCGTATCGATCAGGTTGAGCACATATTGCTCGCCGTTGCGGGCGGTATAATCGATCCGCACAGTATTGGCCTTGATGGTGATGCCGCGCTCGCGCTCGATATCCATACTGTCGAGCAATTGCTCCTTCATGTCCCGCTCGGCCACCGTATCCGTCATCTGGATAAGCCGGTCGGCGAGGGTGGATTTGCCGTGGTCGATATGGGCCACGATGGAGAAGTTGCGGATATGCGAAAGCGGAGTCATTCGCTGGATATGTATGGGAAAACGTAGGCGGTCAAGGACGATCGGAGGGGCAGCTTGCCGCGCCACGGGCCTCCCGCTGGCGGCCCGGTGCGGGCCGTGGTGCGAAAAGGACGCAGGGCAATGCCGGAGCCTTCAAGAGCAGGTCGCGTCTGACCGAGTTCGACTCTTCCCGATGAAAGGGCATCTGGCCGCCCGCCACGGCTCACGCGCGGTGGCTTGGCACCCAGGAGGCTGGTGCGGAAGTGGTCATCCGGCGGTCTTTGCTGGGCGGCAGGCCGAACTGCGCGCGGTAGGCCCGCGAGAAATGCTCGACCGAGTTGAACCCGGCTGCGACAGCGATTTCCGTGACGCTCATCGTGGTCTGTTGCAACAGGCGATGTGCGCGGTTGAGCCGCAATTGTCGGTAGAAGCGCCCTGGTGCCAGCCCGTAGGTTTCGAGGAAATCGCGCTCGAGTTGCCGTTGAGACAGGCTCAGCCGCCGTGCGATCTGCGGCGCGCTCAGCGGCTCTTCGATATGCGCTTCCATCAAGGCCACGGCCTGTCGCATCCGCGTGTCGATCATCTGTCCACTGCGCGCCGCATCCGCCTCAGAGCCCGGGGCGGGACGGCGATGCAGCAGATGCCGCGCGATCTTGCCGGCCAGATCGGCCCCGTGTCCGGCTTCGATCAGGTGCAGGGCGAGATCGAGGTTAGACAAGGCACCCGCCGATGTCGCGATGGGGCCATCCAGCTCATATCCGGTGCCGGTGATTTCGATTTCGGGATATTGCTCGCGCATGGGGCTCTGGCAATCCCAGTGAATGGCCGCGCGCCGATGGTCGAGCAATCCGGCATGGGCCAGCGCCTCGGATCCGGTTTCTATTCCGGCGATCAGCGTGCGCCGCCGCGCAACCGTGCGCAGAAGCCGGAGCAGTGCGGCGGAGCGGCACCATTTCCCCGGCTCGAAACTGGCCAGAACAAAGAGCGCGTCTTCGAAACCGGCGTGGTCCAGCGCGCCCGACACGGCGTGCTCTTGCCCGTCGCTCGACATGACGGGTGCACCGTCAAGCGACAGAAGTCGCCAGCTATACACCTCCTCTCCGAGCAGCCAGTTCGCCAGAAAGAGCGGCTCGGAGAGCAGGGAAAGCCCCAGCGACGAGAACTGCGGCAGCAGAATGAACTGTGTCTTGCGGCCCAGCAAGGGCAGCGGCGCCCGGGGATATGCCGGATGATCTGACATGTGCCCCTCAGAAAGGGCAGGGCAGGCCACGTGTCAAGCCCCTCGGCCCGTTACCGTTGCGCGGTGGCCCAGTCGGGGTTTGTCCATACCTCGGCCTCCGGTCCCGCAGATGGCAGGGGTGCGCGGTTCAAAATCGCATCGCTCATCTTCTCGGCGATCATGATGGTGGGGGCGTTGGTGTTGGAATTCACCACCTCGGGCATGATCGAGGCATCGACCACCCGCAGACCCGTTAGCCCGATCACGCGCCCTTCATGATCGACCACCGCCTCGGGATCATCCCTGGAGCCCATGCGGGCGGTGCAGGAAAGGTGCCACTGGCTGGCCACGCCGGCGCGCAACCGCTCTGCGATCTCGTCATCGCTCTGCACTGCGTCACCCGGCTCGATCTCTTCACCGCGATAGGGCTCGAAAGCCGGTTGTGCCACGATCTCACGAGTCTGCCGGACACCGGCGATCATGGCCAGCATATCCGCAGGGTCGGTAAGGTAGTTACACAGGATGTTGGGTTGCTGCATCGGATCAGGGCTTTTCAGCGTAAGCTCGCCGCGACTATGTGCGCGCATCAGCCCCACATGGATCTGGAAGCTGTGGCCCTTCATGGGCATGTAGGTTTCACCATCCGTTGCCACGGGAACCAACGTCAATTGCAGATCGGGATAGTCGATTCCGGCGCGGGACCGGATGGCGGCTACGGTATCGAAATGATTGGTGGCGGCACTTCCCTCACCGGCGCTCAACCATTGCAGCCCGGCCAGTACCTTGCGCAGGCCACGGGTATCGGGCCAGATGGAGACGGGCTGCGTGCAGCGCCATTTCAGCACGTAATCGGGGTGATCATTGAGATTGCGGCCCACGCCTGGTCGGTCCGCCACCACGTCGATTCCCATTTCCTGAAGATGCTCCGCCGGACCGACACCCGACAGCATCAGCAGATGCGGCGAACCGACAGCCCCGGCGCAGAGGATCACCTCGCGCGCGGCCTCGATGATGTCTTCCGTCCCGTCGGGCCGGATGAGCGCGACGCCACGGGCGCGGCCATCGCGGATCACGACGCGACTCACATGCCTGTCGGTCAGCACGTCGAGATTGGGGCGCGCGCGTGCCGGGTCGAGATAGCCCCGCGCGGTGCTCCAGCGCTCGCCCTTGTGGACAGAGCGGTC